>NZ_BJXB01000026.1 GCF_007990775.1 Deinococcus cellulosilyticus NBRC 106333 = KACC 11606
GGGGTTTTCAGGTATTGTGAGCACAAAAAAACAGCCAGAAATCTTCTGGCTGTTGAATTTGCATCCGGTCAGGGTTGCTGTTCACCCGTCTGGTGTTCCATCTCCTCCATCTTCCTGCGCAGGCTGGGGGGACGCATGTCGGTCCAGATCTCTTTGATGTGATTCAGGCAGTCTTCTTTGTGGCCATGAAAGCCAGCATCCCTCCAGCCCAGAGGAATCTCCCGGTCTTCTGGCCAGATGCTGTACTGCTCCTCATGGTTCACCACCACGTAGATGGTGGTGTCTTCGTGTTCATCCATGTTTCTGCCTCCGTCTTTTCATGGTACGCAATGGATTGAGGCGAGGGGTCAGGGAAAACCCCAGCCATGCCATTCAGTCTTTTGCATTCAGGAAGATCTGAGGGGCATGCCAAAAACGGTGATCTTCATCAGGCGCAACAGCCCAAACAGGACAACAGAAACCAGCAGGGAACCACAAAACAGTTGCCAATACGTTTGAAAAGGAGACATGTCCCTGCGAAGCTCAATGGTGCTTTTTTCAGGGTTGCTGGCATCCACCATCAAGACAAAAGGAACATTCAACGGATGGGTGGGACCATTTTTGACAGCTTTCAGAGCCCCCACCAGATCCGTGCTGTTCCACCTGTAGAAGGAAGGGGAATAAAGGAACACCTTTCGCTGGTGGGTCTGCTGTCCAAAGCTATAACTGTACGTCAATGTGTACTCGGCGTATGGAAGCTTGCCCCGACCTCTGCCTTTTTGAGCTTTGATGGCTTCAAAATCCACATAACAGTCTGTGGAATTCTCAGATGCCCATGGGAGCGAACAACTCAGGGCATGAAGCCTTGCTTCAGTCCGGACCCATTCTCTCTGGTTCCATTGATGGTCTTGCACTGTCGCGAGTACACCAATGCCCATGAAACAGGCCAACCCTGTGACAATCCAGAAAAACATGGCCATCAAACTCCGAACACATCCCGCTGCATATTCACGGTTGGACGGCACTTCAGCCATGATGCGCGATCCAGACCCCCCGTGCCATGAAACTGTAAGGCTCAAATTTCGCTTTCAGACCAGCTTTTGTGAAAGCCTGCTGCATCTCTGCAGGAGAGAACAAGCCCAGCACATGCTCCTCCTGATGGAAATCGATGCCCTGGGGGGTTCCAATCATGTAATGGAACTTGATGATGCTCTGGTTGCCTCTGCGCTCTGGAATGTGCATGCGGCAGACCTTGATGTTTCTGAGCATCACCTCACGCACATGCACTGCAGGAGGGTCCACGACAAACTCCTGAGGTGTGAGCCAGGGTTCAACCAGAATCAATCCACCAGGAGCAAGATGGCGTTTGAAGTTGTTCAGGGTGGCCTGCAGGCGTTCCAGGGTCTGCACATACCCGATGCTGCTGAACAGGCACAGGATCACATCAAATTGTTTGTCCAGTTCAAAATCGGCCAGATCGCCCACGAAGACTTTCGCCTGGGGGGCATTCTTCCGGGCCATCTCCACCATGCTGGGGTCAAGGTCGAAAGCTTCCGCCTGGAAGTCCGTAAAGTACTTCAGGTGCCCACCTGTGCCACACGCCCCTTCCAGCAGGCGTTTCCCGCCATTTCCATGCTGGCGAATGAGCTTCTGGACCAGGAAGGCCTCGGTGTGGTAGTCCTTGAAACTGTGGATGGCGTCATAGAACTCGGCAGTCTTGGAATACATCCGTTTCAGTCTACCCTGAGTCTCTGCAGGCGTGGTGTCCCTGAGGAATTCACCTGCAGGACAGCATACAGACTGCCCTGAGCAGCAGCGTTCTCATACCTGCGGGCCATGCCCTTCTGCACATAAAACGACTCGATCCCGTAAAGAATCTGACCCCACTGGACCCTGCCTTTGAGGTACACGCCTCCCTCTGGGGGTTGATTCAGGAATTCTGCAGCCTGATAAATTCCCTTTGAGTCAGGTTGAAGCCTCACATACACCGTCTCTCCGTTCTGAGGGTTCCAGTCCGGCAGACGGCTGAAGGGGTAACTGAGCCGCACGTACTCTCCCCGGTAAGGGTCCCATGGGTCCAGCGGAACCACCTTCACCAGGATGCTCTGGGCATTCAGGAAAGGAAGGGTGGCCAGGCCCAGCAACATCAGCAGGATCAGGGTCTGTACAGCGAGTGCAATCCACTTCATGAACTTTTTCTCCTTCTCCAGTAGAGGGCAAGTGCAATGAAAATGGCAGACACCACCAGCATCATCAGAATCCACCCTCCATCCCCGAAGGGTTCAAGGTACCCGTAAGATCGGTACAGCAGGGTCAGCACCAGGGTGATGGCCCCGAGGGAGAACATCCACCCGAGGTCCTCCTGAATGCCCCGCACCGTCAGGTGGTACCCCAGAAGCAGGGTGAACACCAGGCTCAGGATCACGGTGCCATCCCTTCCCAGCAACCCATAGAGTGGGGTCAAAAGCAGGAGCAGAACAGGCAGAGTGTACCTGCTCCACGGCACAGCAGCAGGACGGGACCACACCACATAAGCCAGAGGAAGCAAAATCAGCACCCCATGCAAAGTCCAGCCGATTGCAGTCTGACCCCGCATGTCAGACACGGTTCCCATCAGGGTGGTCATGATGATCAGAACCGACCAGCCCAGCACCCTGAAGATGCTCGGGCGCAGGTTCTCACCCAGGAGCAGGAGTCCTGCACCCAGCGGAAGCAGCAGGGCATACTGGCCCAGAGTGGCCAGTCCCCAGTACATCCAGTAGACCAGGGCCACCATCAGCCCATTGAAAAGACCTGGGGCGGGTTTTCGGTGGGCCCACACCACACTGGGGATCAGCAGCAGGCCACCCAGCAGGACAGCTGGAGTCTGACCAGAATCCCCGTAATAGAACATCGCTGCAAAAATTCCGATCAGCAGGAAGTGGTTGAGGGAGGACCGGGCCTGGAGCAGCGTGAACAGAATGCCCAGCATCCACAACAACTGCCCGATGGAGGTGTCCATGGACATCTGAAACGTCTGGGCGATCACCCAGATGCCTGCACCCATCACCAGGTTGGCCAGCAGCGACCACACGTCAGACATGACCCCACTGGAACGGGCAGCAAGGATGTGACTGGCCCCAAGCCCCAAGAGCACCAGCAGCACACGCACCGCAGCCGGGACCACCGCCCAGTTGAAGGCCACCACTGCAAGAATGGCCGCACCCAGAAACAGCATTCCAAACGTCCACAAGACCACAAACACCCTGGACTGTCTGGCACTCTGCATTTCTGCTTCCTGAGGGTAAAGGTCCAGAATGGCCCTGGCCTGTTCTCCCTGCAGGATGTCTTTTTCCTGCCACACCCTGAGTTCAGCCAGCAACCACTGGCGTTGCGCTGTGGACAGGGGGCGCTTCACACCAGTTCCAGCCCTTTCGGGCGGTAGGCCACCGCTTCTGCAACGTGCACCTGCCGGATGTCTTCGCTGCCTGCGAGGTCTGCGATGGTGCGGGCCACCCTGAGCAGCCTGTCATATCCCCTTCCGGTGAGGGAAAGCTGCTGGCTGACTGCAGTCAGGAAAGAGGCAGCATCGCTGCTGAGCTGGGTGACTTCACGGAGTTTCTGACCCACCAGAACAGCGTTCCTCATGCCCTGTCTCTGCTGCATGGAATTTCGGGCCTTTGCAATCCGTTCACGCACCACGCTGCTCTTTTCGCCTTCTGGAGCACGGTTGAGCTCTTCCACCGTCAATCTGGGGACCGTCACCACCAGATCGATGCGGTCCAGCAGGGGTCCAGAAATGCGGGACACGTATCTGGAGCGCTCTGCTGGCGTGCAGGTGCAGGGTTTTTCGGTGTCCCCCAGCCATCCGCAGGGGCAGGGGTTCATGGCAGCAATGAGCTGGAACCGGGCAGGATAAGTGACGCTGGCCCTGGCACGGGAAATCTGTACAATGCCATCTTCAAGGGGTTGCCTGAGCGTTTCCAGGCTTTTGCGGTTGAACTCCGGGAACTCGTCCAGAAAGAGGATGCCGTAATGGGCGAGGCTGACCTCTCCGGGTTTGGGGATGCTTCCGCCCCCAATCAGTCCTGCATCACTGACCGTGTGGTGAGGGGCCCGGAAGGGAGGCCGGGTGATGAGGCCTCTGGCCCCGAGTTGCCCTGCTGCGCTGTGGATGCGGGTCACTTCCAGGGCTTCCTCGTCGGTCAGCGCTGGAAGCAGGCTTGCAGACCTTCGGGAAAGCATGGTTTTTCCGCTGCCCGGACTGCCCATCATCAGGAGGTTGTGCCCCCCGGCAATGGCAATTTCCAGGGTGCGTTTGGCCTGGGTCTGGCCCTTGATGTCACTGAGGCACAAGAGCGTCTGTTCATCCTGTTCGGGAACAGGTCTGGGGCTGAGGGGCAGGGGTCGGGTGCCGTTCAGGTGGTTTAAGGCTTCCAGGAGCGTGTTGGCCCCGTACACCTCCACCCCTTCAATCAAAGCAGCCTCACCTGCGTTGAGGAAGGGCACCAGCACTTTCTTCTGCAGGGTTCTCGCCATCAGGGCCATGTTGATCATGCCGGGAACGGCCCTGAGGCTTCCATCCAGGGCGAGTTCTCCGGCCACCACATATTCCGAAAGGACCTGCTGTGGGATCATCCCCTGGGCCACCAGCAGACCCAGGGCCATTGGGAGGTCAAAAAGGGGACCTTCTTTGCGCAAATCGGCAGGGGCAAGATTGACGGTGATGCGTGAAATGGGAAATGGGAGACCGCTGTTGCGCAGTGCAGCACGCACCCGCTCTCTGGATTCAGAAACGGCCTGATCGGGCAGACCCACCAGGTTGAAAGCAGGGAGACCAGAGGCCACATCCACCTCCACCGTCACGGGAACAGCGTCCACACCCATCAGAGATACACTCAAAATCTGGCTCAACATGCCCACATTGTACGGGCGTCTTTCAGCGGAATGCGGTGAGCGTGCCGTCCATGAAAGCCACGTACAGGGTCGAATCGGTGAGCAGGGGGGTCGCCTGAATGCCACTTGGCGTCTTGACCTTCCAGACAACATCTCCGGTTTTTTCGTTTAGGGCAAGCAGATCTCCGTCTTCACTCGCGACGTAAACCACCCCTGAAGAGACCACCGGACTGGCGGTGATTCGGGAACCCACCTGACAGGTCCATAAGTCATCGCCCGTGTGCAAATCCAGGGCATACAACTGACCTGCCCAGGACCCCATGTACACCCTGCCCTGGTGCACGGCAGGGCTGCACCAGACCTCCCCTTCGAGGTCGTACGTCCATTCCAGCACGTCTTGTGGGTCAGGCATGTAGCGTCCGTTGTTGAGGGTGAGTTTCAGGGCGTGGAGTTCCCCTTCCCAGGTGGGAATCAGCAGCATCAGTTGCTCTCTGGAGATGGGCGCAGCAACAGGTGTGGCATGCACGCTGCTGAGCTGCAGCTTCCAGAGGGATTTTCCACTTGCAGCATCAAGACCATAGACCCAGCCCTCCTCGTCTGCCAGCATGATGGTGCTTGCCCAGATCACCGGACTGCCGGCCAGAGGAGACTGGGTTTTGAAAGCCCATTTCATCACTCCGGTTTTCTCGTGCAGGGCGTGCAGATGGCCGTCTCTGGCCGCCACAAAGTACAGTTCACCAAAGCGGGTGGGGGCTGTGGTGATCTCACTTCTGGCCTGGTGCCTCCAGTGTTCCACTCCGGTGCGCACATCCACCGAGCGCACCACCCCATCCCACGAACCGTAGACCAGACGGTCTCCTTCCAGGGTCACAGGAGCAGTGACTTCATCTCTGGCACCATATTCGGCATGTTTGCGGCCTGTGTGCTCATAGACCGCCACTGTTCCCTTGCGGGTTCCGACCGCCACAAAATCCCTGTCTCCGATCACCGCAGAGGGCCAGGACACATCGGTTCCGAGGCGCACCGACCAGATGGATTTGAGGGGGCGTGTAAAGGTGGGGCCTCCAGGGTGGTAGCCCGTACGGGCCAGACCTCCTCTGTACTGACCAGGAATGGTGTTGCGCAGCAGGTTTTCTCTGGCTTCCTCAATCACAGCAATGGCCCCCGCACCACTCATGGGGCGGTTTTTGGGATCTTTCTCCAGAAACTTGAGCACCGCTTCTGCCAGGGGCTCTGGAACAGCAGGATTGATCTCTGTGGGATGCCTGGGAGGCTCGTACACATGCTGGTAAAGCACCGCCTGATCGTTGTCCCCTTCAAAAGGCACCTGCCCGGTGAGGGCACGGTACATCACTGCACCAAAAGCATAGATGTCACTGTGGGGCCCGACCATCCCCCCTCTCGCCTGCTCTGGAGCCATGTAGTGCGGGGTGCCCAGCGTGTACCCTGTGCGAGTCAGGTCCCGGGTCACGTCCTGTGAGGCGTACACCAGTCCGAAGTCCATGATGCGCGGCAGACCATCGGGGCCAAAAAGGATGTTGTGCGGGGTGAGGTCCCGGTGGATCATGCCCTTCTCGTGCATGTATTCCAGACCGTACAGCACCGCACGTGACACCCTGAAAAACCGCTCGAAGGATTCAGGGGTCGCTTCCAGAGGCCCCACCTCATGAAAAGCCCCTCCATTCAGGAGTTGCATGGTGAAAAACAGCCGTCTGTCCTCGGTGTGCCCCAGGTCATAGATGGACACCACATTCGGATGGGTGAGTCTGGCCAGGGTGCGAATCTCCCTTTCGAAACGGTGACGGTCTGCGGGAATCACATAATCATGCAACACCTTGACGGCCACCTCACGCCCGAGGTGGTGGTCCAGGGCACGGTACACCAGGGCACTGCCACCCTCTCCGATGCAGGCCTGCAATTGGTAGCGGTCAGGGAGGTGAATCGACTCCACCCCAACACTATATAAAAAGAACACCAGAAGGTGCCTTTCTCTCAGCATGCCTTCAGCTGAAAATCATTTCCACACGTCAACTGCTGCAACAGGTCTGCTGTCCATTCGCCAACCCAGGATGATTTCTCCATGACACAGACAGGCCACAATGACTGAACTTCACACTGCATATGCATTCCATTGACCCGCTCCAGCAGCGGGTTTATTGCTGCTTCCCGACCAGAGAAAATCCTGACAATCCCATGCTGAAATCCTCCCTGAGGTTCAAACATGAAGACACCCCTGATCACCCTCAGCATTCTGGCCTTCAGCAGCGCATTTGCAGCCCGGCATTCTTTCATTGCCATTGGGGACATGCCTTATGGAGGCAAGCCTGAGGATTATGCCAAATTCCAGCGTCTGATTGACCGCATCAACCAGATCCAGCCTGCCTTCACCGTGCACATTGGAGACATCAAGAGTGGCTCCACCCCCTGCACCGATGAGGAACTGCTCAAAGTGAAAGGCATGCTGAACAGCATCTCCCCTGTCCTGGTCTACACCCCAGGTGACAACGAGTGGACCGACTGCCACCGTGAAAAAGCAGGCAAATACAACCCGCTGGAACGCCTGGAGTTCCTGCGCAAGAATTACTTCCAGAACGGCATGAGCCTGGGAAAAACCCCCGTCAAACTGGAAAGCCAGTCTGAGAACACTGCTTTTGCAAAATTCGTGGAGAACACCCGCTGGGACAGAGACGGCATCCAGTATGCCACCCTTCATGTGATTGGCAGCGACAACAACCTGCAACGCAATCTGGAAGCTGCACAGGAGTACTTTGAGCGCAATGCAGCCAACCTCGCCTGGCTGAAAGGCACCTTCCAGAAGGCCACCAGCACAGGTGCGAAAGCCGTGGTCCTGTTCATGCAGGCCGACATGATCAACACTGTGAGCCCAGGCTTTGCAGACACTCTGGCCACCCTGAAAAGCGAAGCCGCTGCCTTCAAGAAACCTGTGCTGCTCGTGCACGGCGACTCCCACATCTTCATCATTGACCGCCCCTTCAACACCGATGCAGACAACAGCGTGCCCCATCTGACCCGACTGGAGGTGCCTGGAGATGGCCGTGTTTACGGCATTCAGGTGAACGTAGACACCGAAGATGCTTCTGTTTTCAGTTTCAAACCTGTGGTGGTGCCAGAGAACCAGTGAGAGCGCAGAAGGCCAAAGGCAGAAGGCAGAAGGCTCAAAACTTTGATCTGAAACCACATTCCAGAGAAATCAAAAAGCAGGTGATTTCATGGAGTGATAAACCACCCGAGATTTTGCTCAGCCCAGAAAAAAATGTCCTCAGGATAAAACCTGAGGGCATTTGTCCATCTTCAACTTGAGGAAACAAAGTGCTTTTGAGCTCAGCCTTCTGCCCCTTAAGGCAGGGGGAACTTGCTGGCAAACGCGTGCACTTCGGTCTGAACGTCTTCGCCCTTGAAGGTGCGGTCAATCAGGGAGGCAATGGTGGCCATGTCCGACTCCTTCATGCCACGGGTGGTGACTGCAGGGGTCCCGATGCGGATGCCGCCTCCGTGCAGGATTTTTTCGGTGTCATAAGGGAGGGTGGACTTGGAGATGGTGATGTGGTTGGCATCCAGCAGTTTGGTGGCTTTGGTGCCGTTGATGCCCTGGGGACGCAGGTCGAGCACGAACAGGTGGTTGTCGGTGCCACCACTGACCACACGGTAACCCAGTTTCACGAATTCATTTGCGAGGGCCTGAGCATTCTTGATGATCTGGGCTGCGTAGTCTTTGAATTCGGGTTGCAGGGCTTCATAGAAGGCCACAGCTTTGGCAGCAATGACGTGCTCCAGAGGACCACCCTGATAACCAGGGAACACAGCACGGTCAATTTTGGCTCCGAGTTCGGCGTCACGGCTGAAGATCACGCCACCACGGGGACCCCGCAGGGTTTTGTGGGTGGTGCTGGTGACCACGTGGGCGTAGGGGACGGGGTTGGGGTGCAGGCCCGCAGCAACCAGACCGGCGATGTGGGCGATGTCGCAGAACAGGTAGGCTCCGACTTCTTCGGCGATCTTGCCGAAAGCTTCAAAGTCGATGATGCGGGAGTAGGCACTGGCCCCGGCGATGATCATCTTGGGTTTGTGCTCCAGGGCAAGGCGGCGCACTTCTTCCATGTCGATCAGTTCGGTGTTGGGGTCCACCTTGTAGGCGACCATGTTGTAACTGATGCCGGAGAAGTTGGCCTTGTTGCCGTGGGTGAGGTGCCCACCGTGGGAGAGGTCCATGCCCAGCACGGTGTCCCCTTCTTGCAGCAGGGCCTTGTACACGGCGAGGTTGGCACTGGAACCGGAGTGGGGTTGCACGTTGGCCCAGGCTGCGCCGAAGAGTTCTTTGATGCGGTCAATGGCGAGTTGCTCGACCTGGTCGACCACTTCGCAGCCACCGTACCAGCGTTTGCCGGGGTAGCCTTCGGCGTATTTGTTGGTCAGGACGCTTCCGGCAGCTTCTCTGACATCAGAGGAAACAAAGTTCTCGGAAGCGATGAGTTCCAGTCCGTGGATCTGTCTCTGACGTTCCTGCTCGATGAGTTCAAAAATCTTCAGGTCTCTTACGGTGGTCTGCGTCATGTTTCAATGCTAACATGAAATAATCGTATAATCGTATACCGTCTAGACCTCACAATGGCTGTTATCGCCAAAAACCTGCACCACAGCGTGAATGTTACGCTTTCTTCAAAACGTCAACCCGAACCATCACATGCAAATCGGGTATCAAACCTTACAATGGTTGAGGACGACGTGAACGTGGCCAGACTGGAGGAGCATGTGAAATCAGCATCACTGGCCCCCTTCCTCCAGCACGATTTCTCAGAGCAGCACAAATTCACGTTTGATCTCAAGAAAGGGTTGAAAAATGGGTTTATTTGATCTCTTCCGTGGCGATAAAGGCGAAACCATGACCCCCCATCTGGCCTTTGCAGTGTCCATGATTTACATGATGGCCGCCGATGGCGAATTCCAGAATGAAGAAGTGGGGCACCTGCTCTCCGTGCTGGGTGGCGAATCCGAAAACGGCGTGATCAGCGTCGGGTACAACAACCGTCAACTGCTGGACAAAGCCTTCAAATACGCCCAGAAGCACAGTGTGCAGGACTTCATCCAGCAAGCTGCACCTGTCCTGACCGAAGCCCAGAAGATCTGCATCCTGACCAACCTGGCAGATTCCCTGCTGGCAGACGGCAAAATCCACCCTGCAGAGCAGCGCATGTTCGATTACATCCTGGCGGGTTTCCATGTCAGCGAACAGATTTTTCGCCCTTACTTCCAGGTGCTGGCCATCAAAAATGACCGCAGTGTGTTCACCAACCAGAACCACCCTTACAACAGCCCGGGCCACAGTGTGGACCTCACCAAGATGAATTGATCATTCGCTTTTCAGGGCCAGTCCTGAAAACCCCGGGTAACCAAACAGCACGCGAATGGTGTGGCAGGGAATTTCCCATCCCTGCCGCATTGTGTTGTAGATGGCCCAGGCTTCTTCACGGTCCCTGAGCTGGACGCCTGCCTGCTCCAGCTTTGCCCGGACCTGATCAAAGTGGATGTGTCGGTCTTCAATGGCTTCACGGGACACCTCCACGCGACCTCCAAACTTGCGGGCCAGGGACTCAAAATACCCTCTGGTCAGGCGTTCTGTGCCTGCAGTGATCAGACCGTTGGCCATGCTGGGATAAGCTGTTGGGGACAGCACCGACCTGCAGATGGTGGTCAACTCAAGCACATCGGTGAGGGCCACCGGGAGGGCCATGTCGTCAGGCTCATGAAAATAATTGAGCAGGGTGTATTGCTGCTCTGCCATCAGGACCTGGGCCAGCGTGGTGCCGATGTCTGCCAGCCAGTTTTTCATTTCCTCAATGCAATCTGCCGTAATCGCGGTGATCACCACATCCACTGGACTGTAGCCATCGGATTTGCCCAGGAACCTGTGCACCTCGTAAGCCAGTGCAGTGACCCGCCCCAGAGCCGCATAAAAAGACAGCAGGTAGGTCACTGCAATGCTGATCAGGATGAAACCACTTCCTGCTGCCAGAATCATCAGGAGCCGCATGTTGCCGTCTTTTGGCACAATGTCTCCCACACCCAGGGTGGTGACACTGTACCCACTGACGTACAGGGCAGAAATCCAGTCTGAAGGGGAACGGGTTCCGTGGTGAAACCCAGAGGCATGCGGGTAAAAAATCAGGGCAAATCCCAGCCAGAGCAAAAGTGCCCATCCAATCACGGTGAGGATCACCAGCATCGGTCCCAGACGGGACAGCCTTCGGCGGGCGGCAGGAGTGCCTGTGCAGTTGATCCGGCACCAGATGCGCCAGATCAGGTGGTGACTGTTCTGCGTGAAGGGTCCAGAAAGGCCCCTGGGGATGAACACTGTGGCAAATACATCCCAGGCCAACAAAAACAGAATGATGGTTCCAATGATGGGATAAACACCGTCCATGCCAGACCCCCAGACCATTGTTCATCATGTGCCTTTCCTTTTCCGTACTGTGACTTATTAACCATTTATCATGCTCCCAGAAGCAAGCTCCATCGATCATTAAGCTATCTGGCTTATTACGCCTGTGCCATAAACACCTACGATAACTTACATGAATCTGGAAACGTTTATTGTGCAGGCCAAAACCCACACCTACGCAGGGAATGGCATCAAAAGCCTCTCCTACCGTCCCTGCTCCCATGACCTGCAATACCAGAACGGAGATTACGCCTACATGGACAGTTACTTCGGTGGCCGCGACTTCCTCGGACAGGAAGTGGTCTACTACCGCAGAAGCCCCATCTGGGCCATGAATTATTACGGACGCATCCTCAAACCCGACCTGATCACCCCCGCCGAAGCCGGAACCATCATCAAAACTGCCCTCACCGAGCTCTATCAGGAAGGGCGCTTCCTGGGGGGGTTCAAATGCCACCACATCTGGGGCCTGTACATCGACAGCAACGCAGGAAATTACGAAAGCTTCACTGGATACGAATGGATTGAGGTGCAGGGGGTCAAGGCTTATGAACTGCATTACCACGGGGGCATGGTCAAACACGAGTGAGGCCACCAGAAACCCCATTGGTTCATGTTCCTGCAACACCTCTTAGATTCTCTGATCACAGGCTTTGCTGTTAAGCCTTCTGCTTTCTGCCTGCGGCATTCTGCTTCATCAGTTTACCTTCTCACGTGTGGGGTCTATACTGGTCAGTGCGTTTTTCATGCACCTGCACAAGCAGGGCATCAAAAGTCAGGGAGGACACCGATGCAAGAGATTCTTGATAAGTTAGCGGCCCTCCGGGAGTATCTTTGACATTCCCGCCAAGGAACGCCGCTTAAGAGAGCTGGAACACGAACTTTCGAACCCCGAACTCTGGAACGACCAGAACAAGGCGAGGCAGGTCACGCAGGAATCCAACGCCCTGCGCAAACTGACCTCCACCTACAATTCGCTGAAGAGTGACGCTGAAGGCCTCAGTGAAATGCTGGAAATTGCCTCTGCTGAAGAGCTCGAAATGCTCAACGAGGAAGTGGTGAGCGTTGAACAGCGGGTGGATGACCTCTACAAAGAGACCCTCTTCACCATGAAGCACGCCGACACCCCCGCCATCGTGAAGGTGAAATCCGGCGCGGGTGGCACCGAGTCCATGGACTGGGCAGGCATGCTGATGCGCATGTTCATCCGCTGGGCAGAACGCCGGGGCTACAAGGTGGACATCCTGGACATCCAGGAAGGCGAACAGGCCGGAATCTCCAGCGCAGAATTCATCATCCGGGGCGAGAAAGCCTACGGCATGATGGCCCCCGAAAATGGGGTGCACCGTCTGGTGCGGGTCTCCCCTTTCGACAGCAACAACCGCCGCCACACCAGTTTCGCCTCGGTGGAAGTGGTGCCCGAAGTGCCCGAAGAGGAAATCAACATCGTCATTCCCGACAGTGAAGTCCGGGTGGACGTGTACCGCTCTCAGGGAGCCGGAGGACAGGGCGTGAACACCACCGACTCCGCCGTTCGCGTGACCCATTTGCCCACCGGAACCATTGTCGCCATTCAGGTGACCCGTTCCCAGATCAAGAACCGCGAGATGGCCTTCCAGATCCTCAAGCAGCGCCTCTATGACATGGAGCGCAAGAAGCGTGAGGAGGAGGAAGCCAAAGCCCGTGGCGAACAACGCAAGATCGAATGGGGCAGCCAGATCCGCTCCTACGTGATGGACAAACAGTACATCAAAGACCACCGCACCGGTCTGATGAAACACAACCCAGACGATGTTCTGGACGGTGATTTAGACGATCTGATGTGGGCTGGTCTGGAATGGCTCGCAGGCAAACGCACCGCCGAAGAAGCCGGAGACGACGAGTAAGGTTTCCGGTCTGGATGTGCCTCTCTGGGAGACTGGAGGGGCATTTTTGTTGGCAGAAGGCGGAAGGCCAAGGCAGAAGGCATTTCTGGACACACTTGAAACCGGCCCAGCAAATAAAACGATTAGAAAAACCATGGATTTTCAGCAACAATGGCTTTGATTGAACTGGGTGCCTTCTGCCTTCTGCTTTCTGCCTTCTGCTGTTAGGATTAGGCATCATGTTTGAACAGCAATTCGAGAACTTTGCAGAGATTCTGGTGCAGGTCGGTCTGGGGCTCCAGAAAGGCCAGATGGTGTCCATTTCCAGCCATGTGGGCCTGGAGGATTTCACCCGGCTGGTGGTCAGGAAGGCCTACCAGGCAGGGGCGAAGTTGGTGGAGGTGGAATACCGCGACCCCGAGTTGCAGCGCATCCGTCTGGAGAATGCAGATCCTGAAACGCTGGAGACCGTGCCGGAGTGGTACTACAAGGCCAGGCTGGAGGTCATTGAGAAGGGGGCGTCTTTGCTGAACCTCTCGATGAACCGTCCAGACCTGCTGAAGGGTCAGGATCAGGAGAAACTGACCCGCATGTCCCAGTCGATCTATCCTTTCATCAAGCCCATCCAGCAGCGCATGATGTCCGATGCAGTGGCATGGTCCCTGAGTGTGGTTCCAGATCAGGAGTGGGCCAGCAAGGTCTTTCCAGAACTGCCGAAAAAGGAAGCCCTGGAGAAGCTCTGGAAGACCATCTTGCAGATTGTGCGTGCAGATCGGGAAGATCCTGTGCAGGTGTGGCGTGAGCATGTGAAGGCCCTGCATGCCCGCAAAGACTGGCTGAACAATCAGCGTTTTACAGCCCTGCACTTCCAGAACGAGCACACAGACCTCACTGTCGGTCTGGCAGAAGGTCACCTGTGGGCCGGAGGCTCTGCCCATGCCGATGATGGCTTTGACACCGAATTTGTGGCCAACATCCCCACCGAGGAGGTCTTTACGCTGCCGGACCGCACCCGCATTGATGGGGTGGTCCGCAGCACCTTCCCGCTCAGTGTGCGTGGAACGGTGATTGATGCCTTCACCCTGACCTTCAAAGATGGCCGGGTGACCCATGCAGAGGCAGAGCACAACCAGGAGGTTTTGCAGGCCCTGCTCAGCATGGATGAGGGAGCCCTCTCCCTGGGCGAGGTGGCCCTGGTGCCACACTCCTCCCCCATCTCACAGTTTGGTCGCCCACTCTTTCATGGTCTGTTCGATGAGAATGCCGCCAGTCATGTTGCGCTGGGGGCCGGATACCGCTTCTGCGTGGAAGGCGGCAGCGACATGAACGACGAGCAGTTCAAGGCTGCTGGGGGGAACGTCAGTCAGGTGCACGAGGATTTCATGATCGGTTCGAAAGACATGCAGGTCACAGGAATCACCCAGGATGGCAAGAGGATACCTGTGATGCAGGAGGGCGAATGGGCCTTTGATTGAAGCCTGCTGTGGTCGGTTCTCAGCTTTCGGCAGAACACAGGTTCACCGACTTCAGACAGCACAGGTCTGAAGCATGTCATTCTGCTGAAATTTCTGATTGCCGACCACAAACAGAGCAGGCTCTGCCGTGTGCCAGACGCTCAATCTCCAGGTTCGCTCTGTCCCCTGTACACCCGGCAGACCGTCGCCCACACCACCAGGGTGCTTGGAAGGTACAGCCAGAGGGGAAGGTCCTGCTGAATCAAATGAATGTCCATGGGAGGCAACCCAAAGATGCCTTCCACAACATTGGTGAGCCACAGGAAAACCGGAGGAAGGGTCCAGAACAGCGCCAGAGCCAGCACCGCAGGCTGGATCAGGATCTTGATGCTGCTCAGGATGTTCATGGTGGTGATTACGCATCCGTTACAGCAATGGTTCCCGGGCCTTCAGATGATGTGAATTCCTGGCAACAGGGCTGCCATCTACAGTGAGCGTCCCATACCCTTCTGCCTTCTGCCTTCTGCCTTCTGCCTTCTGCCTTCTGCCCTTTCCTGTCCAGACCGGGTACAAAATGCAGCTTTTTTCATGGCCTGTGCGGGTTAGGATGAGGGTGTGAAGTCTTCCCCGGCATCTCCTCCCTCGATCTCTGCTGCCCGTTTTGCCGTCAACATGTTTTTTGCCCTGAACGGGATTGCCTTTGCCAACTGGGTGGTGCGCATTCCAGACATCAAGGCAGAATTGAAACTTCCTCCTGAAGTTCTGGGGGTTTCCCTGCTGGGAGGTGCGATTGGCTCCCTTTGCAGCATGGTGTTCGGGGGGTACCTGATGGCCCGGTTTGGCAGCAAACAGGTGACCACCCTTGCAGGCGTGCTCACATTTCTGTCCCTGATGCTGCCTGGGTATGCCACAAATGCCTGGACACTTTTTGCTGCGCTGTTCTTTTATGGGGCGTTCAATGGGCTCATGGACGTGTCCATGAATGATCAGGCGTCCATCAATGAAAAACAGCATGGTCGCAGCATCATGAGTTCCTTTCACGGGGTGTTCAGCCTTGGGGGCCTGATCGGGTCGCTGATTGGAGGGTGGCTTTCCAGCCTGCATGTCCCGGTCAGCCTGCACCTGACCAGCATAGGATTGGTGCTGGTGTTGTTGGTGCTGCTGTCCAGCCGATGGCTCATCCCGACCACCCCCCATCCTGAGGAGGCCCACACGGAACCTGTGTTCATCCGTCCTGCGCCCTCTTTGTGGATCATTGGCATCATGGCGTTCTGTGTGATGCTGGGTGAGGGGGGCATGGCCGACTGGAGCACTGTTTATCTGCGGGAAAACATTCAGGCCAGTGAAACCCAGAGTGCCATTGGTTATGGGGCATTTTCAGGGCTGATGATGCTGGGGCGCTTTCTGGGGGATGGTCTGATCAACCGTTTTGGGTCCCGCACCATTGTGGGCTGGGGTGGGGCAATCATGACCCTGGGTCTGGTGCTGGGATTAACCGTCAACACCCTGCCTGCGGTGATTGTGGGCTTTGCCTGTGTGGGGCTGGGGTGTTCTGCTCTTTTCCCCTGCTTCCTGTCCAGTGCCAGCCGAAACCCGGACATGCGGCCCGCGAGTGCCATCACTGCTGTGGCAACCATGGCCTATTTTGGTTTTCTGGTCGGACCTCCCCTGCTGGGGCTGGTGGCCGGACAGGTGGGCCTGCGGGCCGCACTGTTCATCATTGCTGCTGCAGGGCTTTTCATCCTGCTCAACCACCGCCGGGTTCAGGGCTGAAGGGTCTGAAGTTTTGCCAGCGCTTTTTCCCTGAGAACACCTGCACGGGTGTTGGCGATCCGTTTGAGGATGTAAATCGGGCACTCTTCGCGGTCAATCAGGTCTGAGATGATGGTTTCGCGGAGTTCGGGGTCGGCATCGTATTCCGTCAAATCCAGAATGCCATCGAAGTGCAGCTCAGGCAGGTCCCGGTTCTGGTCCATGAAGCGCCTGAACACCCGGTAGCGGTAGTGTTTGGGGTCGGGGTTGATGTGTTTTTCGTCCAGGTACTCCTGGGCGATCTGTTCCAGGATCGGGGTGCTGATCAGGCCAATGTTCAGCCAGTCCTCGGTGAATTCCAGTTCAAACACGATTTTTGAAAGCAGGTTGGAATCGATGGGGGCGCTCCTTTCAGCCATCAGGGCAGCAAGCCCTGACACAACTAAGGCCGGGGTGGGTTGCAGGGGGTTTTCCGCTGCTGTTGATGTTCAGTTTAACATGGTCTTTTTTCAGCGGACATTCAAAACTCACCCGGTCTATTGATTCCTGTCTAAAGGACTGGACAGTCCTTTAGACTGAGGGAAGCGAATCGGAAGGTCAGGACAGGTGAATGACGTGTTGCTCTTTTTGCAAGGATCAAGAAACAGCTTACCTCCATCACCCTGCTTCTGATATGCTATGGGCGTAATGGTGGATCTCGGCGAACAACTTCACGTCACAGGCAAGGCATTGAAAGTGCGCTTCCGCGCAGAAACAGGCTTCACCATCCTCAGCGCGGACATTCAGAACCAGCAGGCCCGCGATGTCGATGCCACCCTGGTGGGCATGATGCCGCCCATCGACGCCGGAGACCCCTTTGAAGCAGAATTGATTGTTCAGGAGCACCCGGAGTACGGCTACCAGTACAAGGTGGTCAACCTGTTTTTGAAGGACGACACTGCAGACATGACCGAAGAAGGCATTGCCGCCTATCTGGAGGCCAAGGTGTCTGGGGTGGGTCCCAAACTCTCCAAGCGCATTGTGGATTTTTTCGGTCAGCAGACCTTCGAGGTCATTGAACTTGAACCCGAGAAGTTGCTGCAGGTTCCTGGGGTCACCCGTTCCACCATCATGAAGGTGCAGGCGTCCTGGGACGAGCGGCACGGGGAGCGCAAACTGATCACCGGGCTGCAATCCATGGGCCTGAGCATCTCGCAGGCGCAGAGGGCCATCAAGCAGTTTGGCAGCATGGCCCTGGAAGTCCTCAAGAATGACATCTATGCCCTTACAGAGGTGGAGGGTCTGGGTTTTCAGACTGCAGACCGTCTTGCGCTGGAAAAAGGCATGGTTCCCACCGATCCCAGACGCCTGATGGCTGCAGCAGTGTACGCCATGCAGCAGGCGATGCAGCAGGCAGGACACACCTATCTGCCAAAACAACGGGCCGTGCGGGGCCTGAAATATTACACCGGAATCAGCGACAAACTGGCAGAAACCTCCCTGCAAGAAGCCCTGGATGCCGGGCGCATCATGCAGGAAGGTGAGCGGATTTACCTTCCCAATGCCCTGAAAAACGAAAAGGCCCTGGCAGAGGTGATTTCTGAACTGCTGTCTGAGCCTCCAGAAGCCCCCTGGCGTGTCCCCACCAAGGCCGTCAAAGACCTCAGTGAAGAACAGGCCCGGGTGCTGGACCTGCTGACGGATCACCGTCTGGTGGTGCTCTCCGGAGGTCCCGGCACCGGCAAAAGCTACACCACCCGCAAAGTGGTGGAACTCGCTGAAAACCTGGGCCTGGAGGTGGGCTTGTGTGCCCCCACAGGCAAGGCGGCCCGCAGGTTGATGGAGATGACCCTGCACCCGGCCAGCACCATCCACAGGCTGCTGAGTTATGGCCCAGAGGGGTTCCGTTTCGGGCAACTGGAGCCTCTTCCTTACGACCTGATCATTGTGGACGAGGTGTCCATGTGCGGAGATGGCCTGATGCTGGCCCTGCTCACCGCAGTGGCCCCGGGCGCACGCATTCTGCTGGTCGGGGATGCAGACCAGTTGCCTCCGGTGGATTATGGGATGCCCCTCTCCACCCTCACGCAGGTGGCTCCCACGGTGTGGCTCACACAGATTTACCGTCAGGCACAGGACAGTCCGATCATCCGGGCGGCCCACCAGATCAAGAACGGTCAGGTGCCCGACTTTGCCTACCGGGAATTCAGGCACATCCCCGTGGAGAGCGACACCGGAGCCAGACGTGTGGCCCTCCTGGTGGACTCTCTGGGAGGCCCCAGAAAAGTGCAGGTGCTGACCCCCATGAAGAAAGGACCGCTTGGGGTGGTGGCCCTCAATCAGGCCTTGCAATCCATGTTCAATCCTGGCTCTGAAGGGACAAGGGTCGGAGAATACCTGCTCAGGGTCGGGGACATCGTGGTGCAGACCAAAAACGATTACCAGAATGAGGTTTTCAACGGCACGCTCGGTCTGGTGATCCGCGAGGGAAGCGGCAAGGTCCAGATTGATTTTGAAGGCAATGTGGTGGAGATGTCCGGCGCAGAAATCTACCACCTGCATCTGGGTTATGCGCTTACGGTGCACCGCTCACAGGGCAGTGAGTGGGACACGGTGGTCAGCGTGCTGCACGACACCCACTACAACATGCTCTCCAGAGAACTGGCCTACACCGCTGTCACCCGTGCAAAAAACACTTTTGTGGCCGTGGGAACGGAAAACGCCTGGTCCATTGCCTCCACCCGCAGACGTGAAGTCCGTTACTCCGGCCTGCTGGACCGCATCAAAAAAATCCTCGGGTGAAGTTCACCCGAGGCTGAAGTTTTTGCACACTGCTTTTACCTGGGAATCTGCAGTTTCTGGCCCACCCGGATCAGGTTGGGGTCAGAGATGCCGTTGGCCCGGGCAATTTTCATGTAGCTTTCCTTGCTGGCATCCCCATAGAAACGCTCAGCAATTTCAGAGAGGGTGTCTCCAGCTTTGACGGTGTACCACTCATCAGGCTGGTTGACATAACCCTGCTGGGGTTTGCTCTGCTTGCTGCTGGCCTGGGCTTCCTGGTACTTCTGTTTGGCCTGCTCCACAATCTTCAGGTCAGAAGTGTCCACACTGGCCACCCCTGAAGTACCACGGGCGATTTTTTCTGCGAGGTTGAATTCGTGCTGGCTGTCCACAGCACCACGCAAAATCACACTTCTGCCGCTCTGCAGCACGTCAATGGGATCATCTTTCAGTTCCACATTGGCTTCCAGATTGCGCAATACAGCTTTGGCAAGCTGGCTGTTCTGAATGTCCTGCTGCAGGTCATCGATGTCAGGAATGTTCTGCTGGGATGCGGTCTGGGGGGTGGCCTGCTGCTGGTTTGCTGCAGGACGGGAAACCGTCTGGCTTGCGCGCTGCTCGGTGGCATGCACGGTCTGTCTGGCCCGCACCTGGGAAACATCCACCTGCTTCACACCTTTGATGCCTTCAGCAACCACCTCAATCAATCGGTGATAATTTTCGTTGGGCACTTCACCGGAGATGGTGACATTGCCTCCACGTTCTTCCACATTCAGGTTGATGTTCTCGAGTCGGGGGGTCTGACGCAGGGCATCTTTCACCCGATCAGCAGTGCTTTTTCCAAATGGCCACATAAAAACCTCCTTCAATACAGGTCTTTTCCAGCTTAAAAAGGAGGTCCGTGAGGATGCACAGAGAAGGGTGTAGGTTTTTTTAACCTCAGAGCTGAATGGTGCTCTGAGGTGCAAACTTCAGGAGCGGTGGTGAATCGGAGGGGTGTCGAGTTCCAGACCTGCAGTGTTCAGGAGGTCGGTGACCTCAAAGATTTTGATCCTTGGCAGCAGGCACTTCCAGCCGTAAGTGTCATCGTTTTTGTGGTGCAGCACCAGGATCATGTGGTTTCCCTGGCGGGCCAGTTCATCCAGAATGGACTGAATGAGCACATGGGGATGTTCCCGCAGGCTGGTTTTCAATTCTTCTTCCTGCAGGGTGCACAGGAACCTGCGCCCGGCGACCAGCAGTTCTGCAGCCTGAAATCCAGAAGCTCCAGCGCCAAATTCGCTGGTGAGGTCTGAAATCTGGCGAATCTGGAACATCAGCGCATCGGTGGCCTGGTAAACGTGGTGGGTGGGCAGGTGGTCGTGTTTCATGGGACCGTCCTTCCTTACAGGGCAGTGCGGTGGGAACCGCTGGGCTGGTCCTGGCTGCCAGGGTCCCGTTCCAGCAGGCCCAGCAGTTGCTCCATCGATTCCAGTGTAGCCTTCTTCAGGGCTTCTTTGCGAGAGGCATGCACCATCTTGGCGAGTGCAGGTCCCATCAGGGAAAGCTCATGCCGGAACATCACCTGATCGCCGTCCTGTTTCCATTCCCGCTTGACCAGCAGTTCCACCCCCATGCCCAGTGGAAAGGACAGCACAATGGTTTGCAGCATGTCGCAGGACAGGATGGTGAACCGGGATGTTGTGCCATCTTTGTGGTTGATGGTCCCGCTGTTTCCCTGCCTGAACGGTCCAGACAGTTCGGCACTCTGGACGGTGCTGTCCCAGCGAGGCCAGTGTTTGGGGTTGATCCAGAGTTGCCAGATGGTCTGGGCGGATGCGCTGGTTTTGGCAGAGAAACTGCAGATGTGCATGGTTGACCTTCCTGTTCTGTGGAGCTTTGCATTCAGTTTAGAAGTCACTTTCTTTCGTGTTTATTACTGGGCTTAGGTTTTAATTACGGTCTGGTTACACAAAAAACATAGTTCTTTACAATAACAAAAGTGGATGTAAAACAATTTAATCTGACAGCTTTCCAGCGTTCAGTCAGGGTGTCCTTCCTGATCCATTCCAAAAGCAAGCATCCGCAGATTGTGTCTCCGACACACGGTCTTTTGCAGGCAGCACCCTGATCAGGGAGGCTCGATGGGGCACTTCTCTCCTTGAACCCAGTACAAGGGCTCATCTGAACCTTTTCGGCTTCCCTTTCCGTATCTCCCACAGAAAGGAGGAAGTGCTCTTGAAAAGACTTCCACTCATGGTTCTGCTGTCTGGCATGGGCTTTGCATCACCGTTGCAATACACCATCACCGGCCAGCCTGCTGCAAACTTCAATTTTCGGGTCACCCTGATCCCCGTGCCAGGAAGCACCAGCAAAGTGCAGGCAGACCTCAAATTTGATCCCACGGATCTGCAAAAGGTCACTGGAAGTGTGCGGGTGGACCTGCGCCATCTGGACACAGGAATCTCCCTGCGCGATGACCATGCCCGCAACTTTCTGGAGGTCGCCAGTCACCCCAGAGCGGAATTCAAGATCTCCAGAATCACTGGCATCAAAAAACTCATCTCGGGGCAGGAATTGCAGGGCTTTGCAGAAGGCAGTTTTCTGCTCAAAGGCATCCTGCGTCCCCTGAAGGCCCCCATCAAAATCCGTTTTGACGGCAAGACCGTGCAGGTGAGCACCCACTTCGATGTGGTGCTGAAAGACCACGGCATCCAGGTTCCCGGCGCAGATGACGCCACCGATGTGATGGTCATGTTCAACCTCAAACCCCGATAAACCACCCCACAAATCAAAGATTGACTCTCCCCTTCCCCAGAAGGGGCAGGCCAACACGTGTCAAGAAAGGCATCCCCATGAAAAACACCCTGAAAATCCTTTTTGCCCTCAGCCTCTCCACCCTCGCCCTCCCCGCTGTGGTCTACGCCCAGAACGGCATGAAGCAGACTGAAATGAAACAGGGCACCATGATGCAGGAACAGCTCACCTTCAAGAGCCTCCATGCCCCCACCCAGGGAAGGGTGTCCTTCCAGAAAAACCCCGATGGCACCTCCACCCTGATGATCAAAGGCCTGAAAACGGAAGCTGCCCCCGACCTCAAAGTGTGGCTTTACAAAAAAGCCGTTCAGGACGCAGCAGACATCAAGAAGGCCAGCGGACAATACGTGGTGGTCGGAGGCCTGAAAACCTTCTCAGGGAACTTCTCCTTCAAACTTCCCAAAAGCGTGAAACCCGACGACTTCCAGAGTGTGGTGTTGTGGTGCGATCTGGTGTCCACTGCGTTCGGGGTGGCGAATCTGCGGTAGATCCCCCCTGCCTGACGCTTCAGGCTGTCCCCCCGACAAAGTTGGGGGGACAGTTTCGAGTGAAACGAGAAACAGGGGGCTGATCCTATGCCGTCAGCACCATTGGCTGCCCCCTGGTGATCACCACCGTATGCTCGTAGTGGGCACTGAGGCTTCCATCGGTGGTGGAAAGGGTCCAACCGTCCCTGAGTGTTTTGACGCGACCCCTTTTGCCTGCGCTGATCAGGGGCTCAATGGCGAGCACCAGACCTTCGTGCAGGGGGTAACGGTCTCGGGGGTGGTAGTAGTTCAGCACCGAGGGTTCCTCGTGAATGGTTCTGCCCACACTGTGCCCGGAAAGCTCCCGCAGGACAGTGAATCCTCTGGCCGTGACTTCACGCTCGATGGCCTGCCCGATCACATGGATGGGTTTTCCAGCCGTGGCAACTTTCATGGCGGCCTGGAAAGCGGCTTCTGCACAGGCAATCAATTTGAGGGCCTGGGGGGAAGCGGGAGGGACAGCCACGGTGATGGCGGCATCTGCAATGTAGCCATCGACAATGGGGGTGACATCCAGTTTGACAACATCTCCAGCCTGCAGAGGTCGAGTGGTGGGGAGGCCATGCACAACATCTTCATTCACGCTGATGAAGGCATGCACTGGAGCACCATACACCTGCCTGGGTGCAGAAATGGCCCCATACTTCTGGAAGACCTGCCCGCACAGTTCGTTGAGTTCGGCGGGGGTCACCCCGGGCTCTATGGCCTCTTTCATGACCCTGAGGGCCTCTGCAACCACCTTGCCTGCGTGCTGCATTCCCTGCAGGTCGTGTTCTGAATCAATGGACATTGGGTGCACTCCTTTGAACTTTTACGGGGGTCTGTTTCGTATCTTCTGAATAAGGAGATTGGATGCTCACCTTCCCTGCCCGTACACTGATGAAGATGCCTACACCCATTTCAGACGCTGAGCTCATTGTACGGTTTGAGAAGCGGGATGAAAGTGCGCTTTCAGAATTGTACGACCGGTATGTGAATGCCGCATATGGTCTGGCCCTCAGGACCCTTGAGGACCAGGACGCTGCCCAGGAAGTGGTGCAGGATGCTTTTCTGAAAATCTGGAACCAGCCCAGAAGCTTTGATCCCTCCAGGGCCAGCTTTGCTGCCTTTTTCATGACCATGGTGCGCAATCTGGCCATTGACACCCTGCGCAAACGCAAGTACGAGGGAGACATCTACAACGAGGAAGGCGAACTCCTGCCTTTTGAGGACCAGAACCTGTCTCTGCAGGAACGTGCAGAACTGGGTGCCCTCGGAGACAGGGTCAGGCATGCACTGTCCCAGTTGAGTGCTGCCCACAGGGAAACCGTCGAGCGAGCCTACTTCAAAGGAGAGTCCAGAGAGGAAATCGCGCTGGCCATGGGGGTTCCGGTGGGCACCGTGAAAAGCCGCCTGAAATACGCCCTGGACCGCCTGAAAGACCACCTGAAAGGAATTGCGGATGAAGTGTGAGGATGCCCAGCTGAGAATCTCCGATTTGCTGTCGCAGGGCCGTGCTGCAGACAGTGATCCGGAGGTGCTTGCTCACCTTGAATCCTGTCCAGAGTGTCAGATCTACGCACAGGACCTCTCGGAAGTGATGATGGGGTTGCTTCACGTTGAACCTGTTGAAGCCCCTTCTGGCCTCAAAGACCGCATTTTCTCGAAGTTGCATGGCGGCCTCAGCTGTGAACAGGCCCAGACCCTGGTGGTGGACCGCATCACGGGGGGCATCGAAACCAGCGATGAGACGGCTCTGCAGCAGCACCTTGATGAATGCCAGGGTTGCCAGGATTATGCACAGGACATGGATCTGGTGGTCACAGCCCTTCCACACAGTGCCCCTGACCTGAGGCCTCCTCCAGACTTGAAAAATCAGGTGCTGAAACAGGTCCGTGAAGGCAGTTCCAGAAAACCGTCACGGCAGTTGCAATGGTGGGGTCTGGGTCTGGCCGCCACGGTCACAGGTGTGCTGTGGGCCGGAGGTCTGCTTTCCCCCTCGGCCAGTGCAGGACTTGCTCCTGACCCCAGTGTGGTGGTCAGTGCAGGGGAAACGGTGGTGTTTGCCAACAGCAGCAAAGACGCTGCACCAATTGTGATCCTCAACCAGGACGGCAAAGCCACTGGCCTGAAACTTCAGATGGATGAGGTTCCCTATTTTACCGAGGGGGTGGCAGCGGGGCCTCGCGTTTATCTGCTGGACACTGCAAACCAGCATTTGATCGTGGTGAATCTGGAATCCCGTCGGGTGGAACGCACCCACAAGGTGCACGCAGGGGCAAGTGGCCTCAGTGTGCGAAATGGGCAGATTTTCGTGAAGTGTGCCCTCAGCGGGTTTCTGACCTCCATCCGGGAAGACGGATTTGTCACCGAAATCAAACTGGCTGCCACCCGTGAAATTCCCAGAGAGGAATTCATGGATGCGGTGCTGCAAAAAGACAACCTGCTGCTGGTCACCCACCACATGCGCGGCAAGGTCTTTCTGGTGAACCCGGACACCCTGCAGGTGCACAACACCCTGGATGTGGGAGGTGAACCCGTGGCCCTCAGCCCTTATGGTGACCGTGTGCTGGTGCTGGACCACGCAGGAAGGCTGCTGGAACTCACGGGCAACAAGATCACCCGTGAACTTGCACTGGAAGGGCACCCAGACAAGATGACCATTGCCAGTGGTCAGGCCTACCTCTCAGACCGTTCAGGACAGGTGAGCAAGGTGGATCTGGTCCAGTGGAAGGTGGTCAAAACCGCACAGTTCGGGACCCCCATGGACATTGAAACCATGCCTGGAGGAAAACTGCTCCTGGCAGATGCCAGACAGGGCATCAACATGCTGGACAGCAACCTGCAGGTGATGGAACAGGTGGAGTGATGCAAGTTCACAGTTGACAGTTCACAGCACCCAGCAAGAACTGTTTTCCCAGAACGCAACAGTTTCATCGATATCATTTTCGATCTTGCACCAAAAAAGAGGCAACATTTCAACAGGGCTGCATCCTCAGTCAGGTGTGCAGCCCACCTTGATGACTTCTGACTCAGTGGGTCTGGCCCGTGTACAGCGGATCAGCGATGGGGATGCTGACGGTCCAGCCACTCATTTCCTGCAGCAGGGCCTCCACATCCTGTGGGTTGAAGTTGGGCTGGCGGTCACCCACCACCAGGCCTGGAAGCTCACGCACCATGCTTTTGCGCATTCTGTACTGGTTTTCTTTGACAAAAGCCTGCGCGGCACGAGAACGGGTGCAGCCCTGAAGGGTGGAGAGCTGTTCTCCCTTCAGGTTCTGGTACAGTCGTCGGTATTTTGAGGCATTCCAGTGCTGCTCTGGACGGGCATAGAGGGAGTCCACGAAAGTGCTGGCAAGCGCAGAATCGTGTTTTTGCAGGCAATACAGAAAACGGCTCCCTGCCTCGCTGTCTTTCCCCAGAATGCCCACATCCACGTAATAATAAACAGCCCTCCCGGAACGCACATGCTGCTCGATGGCCTCTCTGTACACTTTCTGGTGCAAGGCCTGGCATGCTTTGCAGTTGAAGTCTCCAAACTCAACGATCACAATGTTGCTTTCTTTGTTTCCCCACATGGGGGAACGGCTGAGAAAGGCATCTCTGGCAGCCTCCCTCTGTTCATCAAGGGCCACAGAGTACACGCCTGCCGTTCCACCCATCGCCATCATCAGCACCAGTGAAAAAAACAGTCCAAACCAGCTTGAATGCCTCAGGTTCCACAATCCACTTGCAAAGCTCAACACGTTTTCATGTTAAGGGAAAGGAGGGTTTTCTGGATGGGCCATAATATACATTCCAGAAGAACACAACATCCGCAATTGAGCCAGGAAGCCCAGAGACCTCAGAGGTCCAAAAAGGTGTCTCTGGTCAGTTGAATTGGACCATCAATGTGCACCACTGCCCGATTTTCTGCTGGGTGAGATTTTGGGTCCACTACAATAGTATGATGCTTACAGAAAAACGAACTGAAAGTCAGCCTTCAGTTCTGAAGAGGACCCCATGCGTTTACGACTTGACCCCTGGAGTGCAGACCAGCCGCAAATTCAGACCCTGGAACCCCAGACCAAGGCTTTCATTCACTTCATGGAAGGTCCGGACTGGGAAGCCATTCCCTGTACACCCATTCCAGAGAGCCTGGAGTACGTTTACATTGTGGACGGCACCCGTCAGCTTTATGCCAACGTCACCATTGAGGATGGGGACCGGATGGTGTTTGGAGGGCTGGGGGCTGTTGCCACAGGTGCGGTCGAGCTGCATCCCCATGGGCGTCGCCCGGCCCAACTGAACTACCTGGATTGTCAGCGGATTCTGGTGGCGGGCGGAGGGTATCAGGCACAGCCCCTCAGGCTTGCTGCCCTTGCTGGACAGTGCCCTGAATTGATCTTCACCCCCCACACCGAGCAACCCAATGAAATTCACACTCCCCTGAGCGGCCTGCAGCATCTCATGTTGACCATGGAACAACAGCTGTCCCACGACCTGAGTTCTGACATTGAAGAGGTGTCTGTTCAGCCCATTCAACTGAAAAGCCTGGTGTTTCAGGACGGCAGCCTGCGGCGAGACAACCCTGAGAAACTGGTGTTTGGCATTGTGAAAACCCAGTACACCCACTTTCTGCCCCCCACAGAGCAGAGGCTGCTCTCGCAGTTGAAACCAAAGGAACGCACCCCCATCTTCTACCTCAGGTATGAGGGCAAATCCTACGCCCGTTACTCGTGGTATGTGCGTCTGGCCGCCATGCCTCCCTACATGCAATCTTATGGGGGTCTGGTGCGGGTCGAGGCCTACGCCCCCAGCGAGCACGAGGACCTGCCCCCTGCCATCAAACTGGTTGCAGATTTTTCGGGTGAGTTGCTGTGCAGGCTTGCCAGCGAGTCTTTCAAGGACAGACGCGCTCCCCAGAACCTGATCCCCACAGGTGCCCTGGAGAAAGAACTGAAGCGCAGGCTGGGAGCAAAAGACATCATTGAGCGCCGCATCCGTCAGTTTCTGATGGAGGAATTTGCAGCAAACCAGCTGTTGTGAGCACAGGGTCCCCTCCCCCGGCTGGATGGTGCACTGTGTCTCAAACAAGGCAGGGTTTTCGAAAGAAAATCATGCATGAGCCTGCAAAAATACCTTGAGCGCATCGAATGCCAAGTGCGTCCACCCTCACTGGATCACCTTTCAGAGCTGCAGCAAAAACACCTGCAACACCTGCCCTTCGAGACCCTCAGCCTGCATCTGGGGCAGCCCATTGAACTGAACATTGATGCCCTGCTGGAAAAAATCCTTGATCGAAAAAGAGGCGGTTTCTGCTACGAGCTGAACAGTGCCTTTGCATGGCTGCTGAAAAGTCTCGGTTACGATGTGCGCCTGATCATGAGCCAGCCTTTCAAGGGTGATGGCACCCTGGCCCCTCCTTTCGCCCATCTGGCCCTGAAAGTGGTGCTGGATGGACAGGCTTATCTGGTGGATGTGGGCTTCAATGATGGCAGCGTGCATCCTTTCCCGATCCTGGAAGGACATGTTGAAAACGGATGCACCCTGCAAAAAGAAGGAGAGGTCTGGACCTACATCGATCTGGAACGTGAAAAGAACCTTTACGTCTTCACAGAGCAGGAACATCCCCTCGAGGATTTCTTTGAAATGTGCACTTACTACTCCAACTCTGCAGAATCTGGCTTCAGAAAGAAGATGTTCTGCGGGTTTCAGGTGCAGGGCCGCAAGGATTACCTGACCGACCACAAGTGGGTGGAGGGGTCCAGTGAGAGGCTTCTGGATGAACAGGAATTTGCCAGCAAGCTGCGGGACTTTTATGGTGTTCCCCTGGATGATGCGGAAATCCAGACCCTTTACGCAGCCTGTCTGCAACGTGCCCGCGAAGTTTCACCAGTGAATTGACCTCTCTTCCAGCTTCTGCCGGACATGGAGCACCCTTGGATGCAGGTGAGCATCCCTTTTGCTGACCAGATAAAGCTGGTTGGCCGGGGATCTTGACGGTGTGAACAGTTCAAGAAGGGTTCCAGCAGACAGATGCTCCTGCGCCAGATATCTGGGCAGCACAGTCACCCCACCTCCACTTGCCGCACTCAGGGCCAGAGCACGCAGGTCAGGGATCACCACACTCGCAGCAGCAACAGGGAGCACCCCGAACACCTGACGCCAGTATTTGCGGATCAGGGGCAAATCTTCTGCATACCCAAGCAGAGGCATCCCAGACAGGATTTCGATGGCCTGAGAAGCTTCATCTGGAATCTGTTCAGCCCATTTCGCTGCACCCACCAGAACCAGTTCTTCCTGATAAAGGGGGCTGCTCTGCAGGTCAGGTGTGCTGATTCGCGCTGTGGAAACCAGCAGATCCAGCGTTCCAGACTGCACCTCCTGCACCAGAACATCAGGGGTGCCCAGTTGCACCCGAATCTGGATGCTTTCTTCATGCAGGTCTACAAGTGCAGGAAGAATCCGTTCTCCCAGAAATTCAGGCGGACCTCCCAGGAAGACCGTTCCAGCAAGGCTTCTGTGCCCCACTTTCAGGGTGTCGGAGAGGGTCTCCAGCGCATCCAGATGCGAGGCAATCTTTCTGGCAAGTTCATGGGCTGCAGGCGTGGGAAGAACCCCTCTGGCAACCCGGACAAAAAGCTGGCGGTTCAGGCGGGCTTCAAGCTGTTTGATCTGCCGGGTCAGGGCAGGCTGGGTGAGGTGCAGGAATTCTGCTGCACGGGTCAGGGACCCAGCCCGGTAAATGGCCAGAAAAGAGCGCAGTTGATTCAGCTGATCCATAAAAAAAGTCATGAATATCATAGCAAGCCATCATTTGTTGATGGAAGGTCAGAGGCCTATAGTGAGGTCAAGCGAGCAAGGGTCTTCAGAAAAGCACCCTTCCCCATCCCAAAAAAACAGAGCCAAACGCATCAGGCCTGCCCTGGTGGCGTTGTGTTCTGTCCAGAGGAGATTCTGATGTCAAAACGCATTCTGTTCGTGCTCACCAGCCATGACGACCTTGCAGGCCTTCGCAAAACAGGGTTTTATGTTTCCGAAGCCGCCCATCCTTTCCATGTCTTCAAGCAGCATGGATACCAGATCGACTTTGTGAGCCCTCTGGGAGGCAAAGCACCCATCAATGGCCTGAACCTTGAAGACCCCCAGCAGAAAGCCTTCATTGAAGACCCAGAAGTGGCCCAGAAGCTGAACGACACAATGACGCCCGATCAGGTGAATCCTGCAGATTACGAAGCGATTTTTTACGTGGGTGGCCACGGGACCATGTGGGACTTCAAGGACAACACCGAACTGGCCCGGATTGCTGCCAGCATTTACGAGCAGGGTGGCGTGGTTTCGGCAGTCTGCCATGGTCCCGCAGGCCTGGTGAACATTCGCCTCTCAGATGGTCAATCCCTTGTGGCAGGCAAAAACGTTGCTGCCTTCACCAATGCAGAAGAGGCTGCCCCAGGCCTCACCGGTGTGGTGCCCTTCCTGCTGGAAAGTGCGCTGATTGAGCGTGGAGCAAACCACATTCCTGCTCCCCTGTGGGCCAACAATGTGCAGGTTTCAGAACGTCTGGTCACAGGGCAGAATCCAGCCTCTGCAACGGGTGTGGCAGAGGCTGTGGTGAAGTTGCTTGAAAAACAACCTGCCCAGGTCTAAATTCCAGCTTTGACCATCAAAAAGAGGATCAGGACAGGTTTTCGCACACTCCCCTGTCCTGATCCTCTTTTGTGTTTTATGGGCTGTGCTTACAGGGCTTCAAACACCCCAGCGGCACCCATGCCTCCACCAATGCACATGGTCACCACGCCGTACTTGCCTCCACGGCGCTTCAGTTCGTGCAGGATGGTGGCGGTGAGTTTTGCACCAGAGCAACCCAGGGGGTGACCCAGCGCAATGGCTCCACCGTTCACGTTCAGTTTTTCTTCCGGGATGCCCAGTTCACGCACCACTGCGAGGGCCTGGGCCGCAAAAGCCTCGTTCAGCTCAAACAGGTCAATGTCGTCCATGGTCAGACCCACCTGCTGCAGCACTTTGGGCACAGCTTTGACAGGCCCGATGCCCATGTACTCGGGCTCCACGCCGCCCACCGCAAAGCCCAGGAAACGCCCGATGGGTTGCAGTCCGAGTTCATCGGCTTTCTCGCGGCTCATGATCAGGACCGCAGCAGCACCATCGCTGAAAGGGCTGGCATTGCCTGCAGTGACACTTCCACCCTGTTTGAAGGCGGGTTTCAGGCCTGCCATGCTTTCCAGGCTTCCATCTTTGCGGATCAGTTCGTCGTTCTCAAACAGGACCGTTTCACTGACCACTTTGGTTCCCTTGTATTTGTCCACCCGGACAGGCACAGGCACCACTTCGTCTTTGAACTTGCCCTCTTCCTGGGCTTTTGCAGCTTTCTGGTGGCTGGCCAGAGCAAACCTGTCCTGGTCCTCACGGCTGATGCCGTATTTTGCAGCAATGTTTTCTGCAGTCAGACCCATGCCGATGTATGCACCAGGACGGGTGTCCATCAGGGTGGGGTTGGGGCTGGGGTTGTGTCCACTCATGGGCACCATGCTCATGGATTCCACGCCTCCGGCCAGCATCACATCGGCCTGACCGGTCTGGATCGCAGCACCCGCCATGGCAATGGTCTGCAGCCCAGAAGAGCAGAACCGGTTGATGGTCACTCCACCCGTGGTGTCAGGAAAACCTGCACGCAGGGCGGCCAGACGGGCAATGTTCAGGCCCTGCTCGGCTTCGGGAATGGCACACCCGAGATACACATCTTCCACCAGGGCTTTGTCGATTCCGGCACGCTTGACGGCTTCCTCCAGAGCGAGGGCAGCCAGATCATCTGGGCGGGTGTTGGCCAAGGTTCCTTTGATTCCTCTTCCTACCGGAGTCCGGACGGCACTCACGATCACAGCTTCGCGCATAATGCTTCTCCTTCTCAGGGCTGATGCCTGAGTCAAACTGAATCTCGAAACTTGAAGTCGGGTTCCTGGATCACAAACAGGTCCTGTCGGTAGACATCAACCATTGCCACATTGACTGCCACTTTGTGAAAAATCCAGACACCCTCACTTGAGGTTTTGCGAGAATACTCAAAGCAGTAAACCTTTTCGGATTCAAGTCCAAAGGTTTTCCTGATATAGCCTCTGCAATATGTGGCATGGTATCTGTCCTCTTCTCGCTCGAAACGGACTTCTCCATAAGCAAAAGGAGAAAGGAAACGATCGTGGGATTCAAAAACATCTCTTCCTTTGAATCTTTCACTGGAAGACAAAACATGGGTATGGAGCAGTGTTTTGTCTTCCTTGTCCAGCAATGCAGGAAGTTTTACGGCCAGAGGAAGACGATTCACCAGAGCACCACCTTCAGCACCTCTGTGTTTCTTTCCCCAGCTGATTGAAACCACCTGAACCACCAATAGCATGCGTTTCTCTCCTGCCTTCTGCAAATCCCCTATCAATTCCTCAGCGGTTTCCCCGTCTTCAGCATGTGTGCAATCCTCTCCTGCGTCTTGCGCTTGCCGCACAGATAAAGGAAGTTCTCCCGTTCCAGATCCAGCAGGAATTGCTCGCTTACACGGGCGTTTCTGTTGTTGGTGCGTCCACCACAGAGCACACGGGCCACAGCCAGAGAGACTTCCTGATCGTGTTCGCTGGCAAATCCACCTTCCACCATGCCGTAGAGGGCACTTCGGATGGCTGCGTAGCCGTTTTCGCCCATGACGGGGATGTCCTGTCTGGGGGTGGGAGCCACGTAATTGCGAGCGAGTTCGAGAACTTTGGCCTTGGCATCCTGAATCAGGCGATCCCGGTTCATGCTGATGCCGTCGCTGTCGCGCAGGTAGCCCAATTTTTTGGCTTCCAGTGCGCTGGTGCTGGTTTTGGCCAGTGCAATGGTTTCAAAGGCGCGTTGCAGAGCAGGAAGCAGAGGTGCATTCGCAGGAAGTTCATCCACGAAACGCAGGTACATTTCCTTGGTTCCACCACCACCGGGAAGGAGACCCACACCGACCTCCACCAGGCCCATGTAGGTTTCTGCACTGGCCTGGGTGTGATCGCCATGCAGGGAGAACTCACAGCCACCCCCGAGGGTCAGGTTGAAGGGGGCCACAACGGTGGGGTGTGGGCTGAAGCGCAGGGAGGTGGTGGCACGCTGGAACTGGCGGATTGCCATGTCGATTTCGTCCCAGTCCCCGTTCTGGGCATTCATCAGGATCAGAGGGAGGTTGGCTCCAGCACTGAAGTTGTCTCCCTGGTTGCCCATCACGAGGCCCACAAAGCCCTGTTCTTCGATGATCTTGTGCGCGGTGAAGACCATGTTGATGGCGTCTTCTCCCAGACTGTTCATCTTGCTGTGGAATTCCAGCAAGAGCACACCATCGCCAATGTCCACCAGACTGGCACCAGGTCGAGATTTAACCACTCTGGTGGCGTCTTTCTTGAGGTCCTTGAGGATCATGTAGGGGGCCTCGTACTTCTCAGGCTGTCCCTTCACATCCACCACTTCACCGTCCTGGTAGAAGGAGGTGCGCCCGCTGTCTTTCATGGCCTGCAAGAGAGGTGGCAGGGTGCGACCCTCTTTTTCCAGATAGGAGATCACGTTCTGTACGCCCAGGGCGTCCATGGTCTCGAAAGGACCCATCTCCCAGCCAAAACCCCATTTGAGGGCGTTGTCGATGTCCACAATGGTGTTGGAGACATTCCCGGCCATTTTCGCGGCGTACCAGAAGGTGTCCATCATGACTTTGCGCATGAATTCGCCGTACTTGCCTGGCAGCTGGGTCAGGCCTTTGATGCGCTCAGGGAGAGGTTGACCTTTGATGGGTTCGAGTTCCGCCAGACGGGTTTTGCCCTTGTTGACGTACTCCATGGTCTCGGGATCAAGGGTGAGGATGACACTCTTGCCATTTTCCTTGACCTTTTTGTAGAAGCCCTGTCCGGTCTTGTCTCCGAGGCGCTTCTGTTCAATCATCTGCAGGAACATGGGGGTGAGGGTGAAGTCCTCATCTTCAGGGGTGGCTTTTTGCAGGTCGCCAGCCACATGAAACAGCACGTCCAGACCGGTCAGGTCAGCGGTGCGCATGGTGGCGCTCTTGGGGCGTCCCATGATGGGTCCGGTCAGGGCGTCCACCTCATCGATGGAGATTCCGGTGTCCTGCATGTGCTTGAGGGTGCGCACCATCCCGTAGACCCCGATGCGGTTGGCCACAAAGCCAGGAACATCATTGGCATTCACAATGCCTTTTCCGAGCACCTTGTCGCCAAATTCGGAGATGGTTTTGACCACGTCGGGATCGGTGCTGGGGGTGGGGATCACTTCCAGAAGGTGCAGGTATCTGGGAGGGTTGAAGAAGTGGGTGCCCACAAACTGGCGTTTGAAAGCATCGCTGCGCCCTTCAATCTGCAGGTGCATGGGGATGCCCGAACTGTTGCTGGACACAATGGTGGTGGGTTTCACCAGACCGTCCAGTTTTTCCCACAGGGCTTTTTTGGCGTCAAGCTTCTCAATGATGGCTTCCACAACCCAGTCCACGTTTGCGAGGTCTTTCAGGTTGTCTTCGAGGTTGCCGATTCTGATCAGTTTGGCCCGGTCTTTATCCATAAAGGCGGCTGGACTGGCTTTCAGGGCACGGTCCAGACCCTGTTTGGCAAGGAAGTTGCGGTCTTTCTGGTCAGGGAGCACGATGTCGAGCAGCAGGGTGGGAATGCCAGCATTGGCCAGGTGGGCCGCAATGGCAGCACCCATGGTCCCTGCTCCAATCACGGCAGCGGTTTTTACTTTCATGAGGTCATCTCCTCTTGTGAAAATTGAACTAAGTATAATTTTAGGCCGTATCCAGATTTTTGTCCAGTGGGTCCAGCCACCTGAACAGCATGTTCCATTTCCAGAGACATGCACACCCGGGCAAAGACAAAGCCTCCCACGACAGGGAACAGATCAGACAAGAGGGGAGCGCATCCAGCATACCCATTTGTGCCCACAGACATCATGAACCTCACTTCAATTGATGAGGAGAACCTCAAGAATTCGGCCCTGCAACTGTAAAAAAGCTCCAAGAGTCCAGTGCAGCAACTTCCTAGACTGACCCTATGGGACTCCTAGACTCACTTGGACAGCTTCTCGGAAACAACAGCAACATCCTCAGAATTCTCTTCATGCTGCTGCAGCAATCTGGAGGCCTCGAAAACCTGCTCTCCAAACTTCAACGTGGCAATGAAAGCACCCGACATGCCGTCGGGAGCTGGGTCAATACAGGTCCAAACGCCCAGATCAGTGTGCCTGAACTTGAAAGTGCCCTCGGCCCTGAAACCATTGACAAAGTCTCTGGTCAAACCGGAATGGACCGCAATGAACTCTTAACCCTGGTCGCCCAGAACCTGCCCCAGTTCATTGACCAGCTCACCCCGGACGGCAGCGTCAACCACAACACCCATGCCCTGGTCACCCAGGCCCAGGAAAAACTGGACGTTCCCCGCCTATGAAAAAAAGTGCCACACCCCGGGTCACGGTGTACGGCACCTCCTGGTGCAGCGACGTGCGCGGCATCCGTGCATATCTGGAGACCATCGGGGTGCGGTACACCTACATCGACATTGAGCAGGATGAAGCAGCAGCCATGTTGCTGGAAAAACTTTATGAAGGGAAAAGGCGCATTCCAACCGTTGCCATCGGGCAGGATTATCGCCATGTGCCCAGAATCTGGGACCTGAACGTGATGCTGAACCAGCACGGACTGCTGGACATTCGCGCGGGGTGATTACGCCACCCGCCGCGCCGCCACCCAGGTCAGCAGTGACACCCCGACCAGCATCAGGAAGGTCAGTTTGAGGGGAATGTCCAGGGCAAGGTCTGCATTTTTGCTCCATGCCACCAGTGCTCCGCCAATGCCTGCAGATAGGGCGGCCAGCAGCACTTCTGCACTGTTGAGCTGAGAGGAGACCTTGCCGGATTCGCCTTCTTTCACCTGTCCCAGAATGATCAGGCTGTTGGTGGCGTAGCCCAGACCCATGCCGAGTCCGGCCATGGCCCACCCCAGCACCACAGTCAGACTGGGAAGCAAACCGACAATGCTCAGACCTGAGATGGCAATGCCCACGGTGAGCAGGGCCATGCCCAGTCGCACCCTGAAGACCCTGCGTTCAGGGCCTTCTCTGGAATCCATGCGGGCCTGAAGAATGGAGCCCACTGACCAGGAGACGCCCCCCACGGTGAGCAGCAGACCCGCCTGGGTGACCGTAAACTTCTGGATCTCGATCAGTCCAAGAGGCATGAAGGCTTCCGATCCAAAGAAAGCAAAGGCACTGCATCCCCTCACGATGATCCCTGAGGGAATGCCCCTTGCAAAGCGGAAAATGCCTGAGGGCAGAATTTCACGGGAGGCGAGTGCAGTGAGCAGCACCCCTGTGAGGGTGACTGGCCACATCCAGATGCTCTGCTGCCAGGAGAGCCCGGCCAGCAACACGGCGGCCCCAACGGCAAGCAAAATGCTGAACCCAAAACGCCGGACATTGAAAGGAGGCGGGTTGCCGACTGGCTTTGTGGAATGCTGCAGGGTGGGGATGGTCAGGAAACCCACCAGAATCAGCAGGGGCACCACACTGTAGAACACCATGTGCCACGAGGAGGCTGCAGCAATTGTGCTTGCCAGAATCGGGCCAAACAGTGAGGGCAGCACCCAGGCACTCGAAATGCTGGCCAGCAGTTTTGCCCTGAGGTGATCGGGATAAAGCTGGCTCATGATGCTGAAGGGCACAGCATTGAGACCTCCAGCTCCAAATCCTTGCAGGAAACGGCCCAGGACAAAAGCCGCCATGTGTCCTGCAGACCCTGCCACCACCAGTCCCAGACCGAAAATCAACAGGAAGATGGCGAAGGGTTTTGCTGACCCCATGCGGTCGATGAGTTCTCCACCAACAATGGTGCCAATGATGTTGCTGAGCAGAAAAGCACTGAACGCCCAGCCATAGTAACTGAGACCATCCAGAGACTTCGCCACCTCAGGAAGAATGGTGGCCACGGCCATGGCTTCAAAAGCGGTGGTCAGGATGGCCAGCAACAGCCCAATGGTGACATTGCGGTATCTGGGGCTGAACAGGCTGCGGTCTTCTGGGGGCATGGTGGGGAGGGAGGACATCGTGGGGTCAGCCTGACACATTCTGTATCCAGGATGCATCGACCATTACGCTTAATGGACAGGACCACACTTCGTTCGGCCCAAAATCAAAGTTTCAGTGTTGTTATGGGGGTTTTCCCCATTGACAGATGAAAAAACCGTTACATTCTAAGTACATAGTAAGAACACTGTCAGTGCAGAATTGTTACACAGGAGTCAGATGCTCTTCGGACAATTCTCTTCTGGATGCTGCATCATCCACACCTCAACCCACCTGCAAGGGTGCCTGAAACGCACCTCAACATCACCTGAGGGATAGGAGCTGGTCACATGAAGATCAACAACTACAGTGTCGAAGTCAAACAGGAGCTGTCCGACGAGGAATTTGTCATCCTGGCAAGCAATCTCACCACCAACATCCTGCACGACAGCATGGTCTACTCCAAGCCCGTCACCGTGCAGCACAACGACGAGAACAAAAAATGTCTGGTGGCCTCTCTGGAACGCCTGCGCAGTGACGTTCCGCTGTCCAACAGCCCATCCAACGGCAATGAGCTGAAGGTGGACTTCGCAGAAATCTGGGAATGAATCAAAATCAAAAATCCAGCCAGCCTTTATGGGGCTGGCTTTCTTTTTTGGAATGCAAGAGGCCGAGGGCCGAGAGCAGACCACTTTACAGCGCATTTCAAGTCAAGAGAGGGTTAAAGACATCCTGCACCAATCGTGGCTTGAAGGCTGAAGTTGGATTCTTGCTTCATTGATCCAGGGAAATCTAATGTCGGGGTTGAGCAACAGAGGAGCCCACACAGCTGCTCAAGACAAGATTTCGTCTTTTCAGTGGCCCTCGGCTCTCGGCTGTACAAAGCCTTCTGCTTCACCTGATGTGCGTCACCAGCACACCAATGCCCTCAACTTCGACCTCCACGCGGTCTCCCCTGTTCAGCGGTCCAACGCCATCGGGGGTGCCTGTGATGACCACATCTCCGGGTTCCAGGGTCATAAAAGCAGAAACGTATTCCAGCACGGTGGGGATGTCGAAGATCATCTGTTCGGTGTTACCGTCCTGGCGGGTTTCTCCGTTCACGCGGGTCATCACCTGCAGGTGAAAGGGGTCAAGTTCGGTTTCGATCCAGGGACCGAGCGGGCAGAAGTGGTCGGCGCTCTTGCCTCTGAACCACTGCAGGTCTGAACGCTGTTTGTCTCTGGCGGTGATGTCCAGTGCGCAGGTGTAACCATAAACATAATCCAGCGCGTCTTCTTTGCGGATGTGTTTTGCACGTCGAGAGATGACCAGGCCAAGTTCACCTTCAAAGTGCAGGTTCTCGGTCCAGGAGGGGTACTCCACTTCCTGCTCAGGGTCTGCCAGGGTGTTGGGGGCTTTGAGGAAGAGTCCGGGCTCTTTGGGCAGGTCCCCAGTGGCGGGCATGTTGCCCAGTTCCTTGATGTGATCGGCATAATTGCGGCCCACGCAAACAATCTTGCTGGGAGTTGCTGGTGCGAGGAGTTTCACCTGGGTGGCGTCAAAATTGACTGCAGTCCGTTCTCCCATGAATCCGGTCAGGACGTGAACAAGCTGGTGGTCGAGCTCTCCCCAGTAGGTGTGGCCGTCTTTTTCAAATCGAACAATGCGCATGTCTCAGCCTCTTTCAGTTGGTTTTGCGCCCATTCTAACCTTTCAGGAGAAAGAGCAGTCCAGAGGTAGCGGAAGGGTTTCTGGAGGCCCCTCACAAACTCATCCAGACCTCTTTATATTGGGTGCATGAAAGCTGCTCCAGTTTTTCTTTCCATGGTCGTGCTCGGTTCTGCTGCACTGGCAGGTGGAGGCCTCCCAGAGAAAACCTCTGCCTGGTACCGCTGCGAAGATGGTACACGTGTTCAGGCGACTTACCACAATCCACCGTCCAGAGAATCTTTTGTGAACCTTCGCTGGAAAAACAAAAGTGTTCAGTTGCCTCTTGCCATTTCTGGAAGTGGAAGCCGTTACTCAGATGGAAAACTGGAATGGTGGGTTGCTGGAAATGCCAGCACAGGCTGGAAAGAAGTGGGCATGCTGCACAGGCTGAATTCCAGGACTGGCCAGATGGATGTTGTGATTTATCAGGAGTGCAAACTGCTTTGAATCCAACTCGGCCTGATGGCGCTTTTCTGCTGTCCATGATTCACCTTCTGTTGCTGAACGCTGACAGCTGACCGCTGAAAGCTTCTCCATAACCGACCCAGAGTCATTTATCTTTTTGACAATTCAGGATATGATGGGTCCCATGTCTGTCCCCAGTTTTGTTCGCACCGACGAAGTCCTTTCCGAGCGTTACACCAGCGCACGGGCGCTCGAACACGAAATGGCACACGGCAACACCGACCTGATCCGTGCCCTTACCATTCTGGGCTGTGTGGGGCCTTTCAAAACCGTCAGTCCCTGGGAATACCAGGACCCCAGCGGAAAACGCCTGATCAACACCGGAGGGTACTCTGCTGTGCCTTTCGGGGATGGCTATCCTCCGCTGGTGCAATTTATGCAGAACTACCTGGAGCACCTGCACACCATCGGCCTTCCACAGCAATCCGCCTCCACCTGGAGGGCTGCACTGGAGCACAATCTGGTGAAACTGCTGGCTTCTCAGGATGCCAGCCATGCAGATTCCAAAGTGTTCTTCTCCAATTCCGGGGCAGAGGCCAACGAGGCCGCCATCAAATTTGCCAAAGCGACCCGTCCAAAGGCCAAACACATCCTGAACTTTCGCAGGGCTTACCACGGCAAGACCCAGATGACCATGTCCCTGACCCCGAATCCAGCGATTCAGAAGGATTTCGGTCCACTGGAGCCCAACATCCACACCCACCCTTATGGGGATCTGGATGCTGTGAAATCCACCATCAAAAAGCTGGGCTCAGACAATGTGGTCGCCATCATTCTGGAGCCTCTGCAAGGTGAAGCAGGGGTGATTCTGCCGCCAGAAGGCTTCCTCAAGGGCATCAGTGACATCTGCCAGGCCACCGGGATCATTTTGATTGTGGATGAGATCCAGTCCGGTCTTGGCCGGGTGGGAAGCTGGTTTGCCAGCATTGATGGGGGCATGAGCCCCGACATCATCACCCTTGCCAAACCTCTGGGTGGGGGAATGTCTGCTGTGGGGGCGACCCTTTACCGCAAATGGATTTTCGACAAAGTGCTGGGAGGGCTGGACTGCAAGCGCCACTCCAACACCTTTGGTGGGAACTCCCTTGCCATGGCGGTGGGCCTGAAATCCCTGGAAATCCTGGTGGATGAAAACCTGCCCGAGCGCTCTGCCCGCATGGGGAAAATTGCACTGGACCGACTGAAGGGCATCCAGCAGAAATACCCCGAGTTCATCACCGAGGTGCGTGGCAAGGGAATGCTGATGGCGATGGTCTTTCGGGACATCTCTAAACTGGGTCTGATCCAGGCCAACAAGGATCTCGCCGAACTGGTGGCAGAAGCATCGGGCCTGCTGGCCCTCAGGCAGTTCTACCAGAATGGCCTGATCCTCAACTTGAGTCTGAACAGCACCCGTACCCTGCGCATGACCCCAGCGCTGACCATGCCTGAAGACCTTTTTAACGAAATGCTGAACCGGGTGGAAGTGACCGCCAGACGCAATCCCAGGGCAAGCCGCCTGCTGGTGAACACTCCACCCAAAACCCTCATGGATCTTGTGAAATTTGCAACGTAAGTGAATTTGTGACAGCCCGGAGTTCCGGGCTGTTCTTTTGTGCATCACACGTCAAGGGCGAAAAGGGGAAGTCAAAACTTCGTTACCGAGGCAGTACCGATTTTGGATGAAAAAAAACAAAATCTGGTAAACCACTTTTAATTTGACTTTTTTCTTGACTGGCACATGAATTTAACGGTTTACGTCTGCTCGCACTTCCCGGTAAACAAGTGGTGTAGTGGGTGTTAAACTTAACCCTAGGAAAATCAAACGGTCCGGTTTAATTCTCGAACCCACATGCAGGTTCATCAAAGGAGTTTGTGCAATGACTACCACTCCCATCGCCCGAGGACTAGAAGGCGTGGTCTTCACCGAGAGTAAACTCACCTTCATTGATGGTGAAAAAGGCATCCTGACCCACCTGGGCATTCCGATCCAGGAATGGGCCGAAAGCTCCAGCTTCGAAGAGCTCTCCTACGCCCTGCTGCACGGCAGACTGCCCAATGCCAAAGAGCTGGACCATTTCGACCACGATCTGCGCCAGCACCGCTACGTTCCCCAGGAACTCATTGAAAACATCAAGCTGTATCCACGCCGCATGAACCCCATGCAGGCCCTGCGCACCGCAGTGAGCCACCTGGGCATGCTGGACCCCCACAGCGAGGACGACACCCACGAAGGCCGTTACCGCATCGGGGTGCACCTGATCGCGCAATTTGCCACCATCATTGCTGCCATTGCCCGCGTGAAGGAAGGCAAAGAGCCCGTGGCCCCCAGAAAAGATCTGGGCCACGCCGCCAACTTCCTGTACATGCTCAAAGGTCACGTCCCCACCGAAGAAGAAGCCCGTCTCTTCGACATGGCCCTGATTCTGCACGCCGACCACAGCATGAACGCCTCCACCTTCACGGCCATTGCCACCATCTCCACCCTGTCTGACATGTACAGTGCCATCACCAGTGCTGTGGGCTCCCTCAAAGGCCCCCTGCACGGTGGAGCCAACGAGGCCGTCATGGACATGCTGGACGACATTGGCAGCCTGAGCCACGTGGACGATTACATTGGCGGCAAACTGGAGCGCAAAGAGAAGATCATGGGCGTGGGTCACCGCGTCTACAAATACTTCGATCCCCGCAGCCGCGTTCTGCGTGATTACGCTGCTCTGGTGGCCGAGAAGCAGGGCAAGAGCAACTACTACCAGATGCTTGAGCGCATCGAAGGCATCGTGCTGGAGAAACTGAGCGCCAAGAAGCTCTACCCCAACGTGGACTTCTACAGTGGTGTGGTGTACTCCGACCTCGGCATCAAGAAGGAGTTCTTCACCCCCATTTTCGCCCTTGCCCGCATCAGTGGCTGGGTGGCCAGTGTGCTGGAGTACGTCGAGCACAACCGCCTGCTGCGTCCCAACGCCCTGTACACCGGTCCTGTGGACCAGCACTACGTCGAAATCGAAAAGCGCTGATTCACATCGCAACAAAGCGCAACACCCCACCCGTGCAGAAATGCACGGGTTTTTTGTGTCTGGACTTAAACACTGGAAACATTCAGGCAGTAAAATTGAATTCAGTAGAAGATCACACAGTCACAAAACGGATGTCGCCGCTCCTCCCCACTCCTGTGGACACCTGAACGAGGGAACAGCATGATGACCAGCCACCAGATGATCCTCCTCACCGACCTGCTGATGTCAGGCAAGCCCCGGACCCGGATGACCATCATTGTGGTGATCTTTCTGCTGATGCTGCTCACCACCGCACTGGTGTTCTACACCACCGGGACCCGATTTGTGTACGTGCACCTGATGTACGTGCCCGTGGTGCTCGGGGCAGTCACTTTCGGGATTCCCGGAGGGCTCCTGTTTGGGCTCGTGGCAGGCCTGTGCATCGGTCCTTTCATGCCATTGAACACCCTCACGGGCGAGATGCAGTCTGTGAGTGGATGGGGGTTCCGGACCCTGTTTTTCATGCTCACAGGCTCGGTGGTGGGCACTTTTGCAGCCCTCTTCAAACAGCGCATCCGCAGTGCCCAGGGTCTGGCCTTCAAACTGGCCGAAACCTACGAGCAGAACCTCAGAACCTTTGTGGGTCTGGTGGAAAGCAGAGACAACGAAACGGTGGGCCATTGTGAACGGGTTGCCTACAACGCCTACCAGCTTGGGCACAAAATCGGCCTGAGCAGCGAGGCACTCGATGAACTCTACTGGGCGGGCCTGATGCACGACCTGGGCAAGATCAGCGTTCCAGAAGTGATCCTGAAAAAACCGGGCAAACTCAATGACATGGAATACGCCCTGATGCGCAGGCACACCATCTATGGGCACGACATCCTGCACGCCGTTTCCCCTTTTTTCAACACCATTGCCATCGGGGTGAGGGCACACCACGAAAAATACGATGGCACAGGCTACCCCGATGGCCTCAGTGGAGAAAACATTCCTCTGTTTGGGCGGATTCTGGCAGTGGTGGATGTATTCGAGGCCCTCACCAGCCACCGCACCTACCGCACCCCCCAGAGCCGCGAAGAGGCCATGCTGTATCTGAAAGAACACAGCGGCACCCACTTCGATCCTGTTCTGGTCCCCGCGTTCATCGAACTGGTGGAAAAAGGCGAGGTGATGATGGCCGATCAGGAAACGCCCTCCAGAATCCGCAGGGGACCCAGAGGGCTGGTCAGACAGCTGGAAAAAACGGGAGTGGGCAGTTTGCCCTGAAACTCAGAACGGTTCGAGCAGGATGTCTTCGAGGTCCTGCAGCACCAGCACCCGGTAAACATTAAAACCATCAATGGTGCCGACGTACTGCAGCACGCATTCCATCTTGTTGATTTCCCGCTTGTAGGAGAACTCCAGTTGCAGGCTCTCGTCGTCCAGGGTGATGTCCTGCAACACAGGATGGACTTCTTCGGTGAGGGCATAGAACACGCCGTTCCCCACTGCAACAGCACCCCGTTCTTCCAGCTTCTCATACTGGCTGGAGTCGTAGAAGAAGAACCTCGCGCGGCCTTCCACCTGTCCTTTCGAGCTGATCAGCACGGCTTTCTCTTCACAGTTGGCCTTCACCAGGTTGAGGAATTCCTCGGGGGTGTCGGCTTTCCACTCAATCGGATCTCCCAATGGAACTTTCAATGTCACCATAGGACTCAGGGTACAACACTGTCCGGTCACAGAAAGAGGCAATTCCCAGAAAACAATCTGATCTTCATCCCCCCCGTGGGGCCTGCCTGCGATTCTTGCGCAAGAAAAGCATCATCAGGAAGCCAAAAACAAAGCCTCCCAGGTGAGCCCAGAAAGCAACCCCCGTCTCTCCTGCCCGGATGGAATAATACTGCAAAATGGCCCAGTAGGGCAGGTAAATGTAGGCTGGGACGTGAAAAATGAAAATGGGTGGCACGTAGGTGCGAATCCAGGCTTTTGGCAGGATCACCAGATAGGCACCGAGAACCGCTGCCACCGCCCCGGAAGCCCCCACCATCGAAACATAGGGATCTCCACCGAGAAAACCTTCAGCGAGGGCAGCAGCAACCCCTCCTGCCAGGTAAAACAGCAGGTAGCGAACAGACCCCAGATGGTCCTCAATGTTGTCGCCAAAGACCCACAGAAACCACATGTTGCCCAGCAGGTGCAGAAGACCTGCGTGCATGAACATCGATCCAAAGATGCTGATGGTGCCCTGTACAGGCTCTGCCACCAGCACCGCTGGAACAAAAATCAGGTAGGGCAACTGGTTTTCCAGCAGGTTCAGGCTTTTCTGGCCCAGGTACCCACCGGAAATCACAAACACCAGCACGAACACCAGAACATTGATTGCGATCAGCCAGCGGTTGACTTTCGCATGGTGGGTGACCAGATCAGAAAGTGGAAACATGCTTTTCAGTATCACAGGCAGGGATGCCTTGCGGTGGCATTTCGTTCACTCGGTCAGGCACACCCACTGAACACAAACCAGAGAGCCTGAACCAGAAGTCCAGGCTGCAATTCATCAGGGTCCGTTGTTCAGTCTTTGAGGAGCATCAGGCCCCGACCATCGAGAGAAGGTGCGGCATCAACAAGGTGTGGAACAAAACGGGAGGTGTTCTTGGTGATCAGGGTGTTGTCTTCCCGGATGCCAATTCCAGCACTTTCACCGCCAATCACCCAGCTTCCGATCACAGGGTAATTTCCAGAAAAGTCTGGTAAGGGCTGGTACTGCTGGTGCACCCAGGCTCCCATTCCATAATCTCCTGCAGAAGAAAGACCTGTGGGAAGTTCGATGTTCGCCCCTTCTCTGGAGTAGAGTGGTTTCCGCACACTGCTGGCCATTGGGGCAAAACTTGCAGGAAGCAGGTTCTCATGTCCTGGGAAGAGTTCCCAGAGGATCGGCAGGATGCCTTTGCAGGTGAGGATCAGTTTCCAGGCCGGTTCAATCCAGCGGGTTCCTGCATGAAACAGGTGCTGGGCGAAAGCCTCCTCGGCCATCCATTCCCAGGGGTAGAGCTTGAAGATGCGCTCGATGGGACGGTTGTGCAGGTCCACAAATCCTGCACCATCCCAGCCAATGTCTTTCATGAACAGAAAATCGGTGGTGTGTCCGGCCTGCGTGCACACATCCTGCATGTAAAGGGTGGTGATGAAGTCCTCTTCGGATTCTGTCACGCAGGCAAAATGGGTGGTGCCCCGCGGTTCCCGTTTCCAGGCGGCAATCAGTTTTTCATGGATGCTGTTGAACTGGTCCTTGCCCGGAAAGGTGCTTTCCAGCCAGTCCCACTGGATCACACTGGCTTCAAAGAGGGCCGTTGGGGTGTCTGCATTGAATTCCAGCATCTTCGGTGGGTGAATGCCGTCATAGGAGAAATCAAAGCGTCCATAGATGTCCAGCTGGTCGTTTTCCCAGCTTTCGATGCACAGGGCTTCCATGCGGCTGTCGATGTCCAGTTCACGGAAGCGCCTGCGGTCAATCACATGCTGCACAGCTTCCAGACACATTTCAAAAAGGTCGTTGGTGGCTTTTTCGAGGTTTTCGATCTGGCTGGAATCAAAGGAGTAATAAACGCTTTCGTCCCAGTAAACCCCTCCCACCGAGTGGAAGGTGAACCCCAGGTTCTCACAACGCTGCTGCCAGTTGCTGCGGGGAATGACGGTGTGTCTCTGCATGGTTACGAACTGCTGCTGCTCTTGGAGCCACCGAAACCACCACGAATGACTGTCCCTGTGGAACGGCTGCTGATGCCGGGTTTGCTGAGCCCTCCCGTGACCGGAGCAGGAACGTAACTGCTTCTGGAGGTGCGCTTGTAATAATATTTCCCTGCCTTGTAAATAAAGTACGGGCCAAGAAAGTAGGCAGCAGAGATGCCACTGTCTGTGGAGCGTTCACAGAGTTCTGCGGCTCCCCAGTCATCAATGCAGTCCTGCATGGACCTGTACTGCATGCGGGATTCGTCATCATTTGAACAGGCGGTCAGGGTCACGGAAGCCAACACCACCAGACTGATCTGGGCACTTCTTTTCATACTCATATGCCTTTCATTACGGACTGAAACGGAAAAAGTTCCAGATGTGTCCGCGCTTTATACGGCCCTTCTGACCGTAACCTGTTTTACATTTTAGGTGAAAATTTGTCCGGCTCTGGTGACGGTGACCTTCATGAATTCACTCCAGCGCATTGAGCCCGGTGATTTCTCTTCCAATGATCAGGGTGTGAATGTCATGGGTGCCTTCATAGGTGTCCACGGTTTCCAGGTTCAGCATGTGGCGAATCACCGGATACTCGGTGGTGATGCCGTTTCCACCCAGAATCTCACGGGCCAGTCGGGCACCTTCCAGGGCCACCCGCACGTTGTTGCGCTTGGCCATCGACACCTGACCGAACTTCAGGTGGTTCTGGTCTTTCAGTTGCCCGAGCCTGAGGGCCAGCAGCAGGCCTTTCTGGTGTTCAGAGAGCATGTAGACCAGTTTGTCCTGAATGAGTTGCCTGCTTCCGATGGGTTTGCCAAATGTTGTGCGGGTCTTCGCGTACTCCAGGGCCGTGGTGTACACGGTTTCCAGGGCACCCAGCGCACCCCAGGCAATGCCATACCGGGCCTGCGTGAGGCACATCAGGGGGCTTTTCAGGCCACCAGAGAGGGGAAGCAGGTTTTCTTTCGGAACGCGCACCTCTTCCAGCACAATTTCTCCGGTGGTGCTGGCCCGCAGGCTCATCTTGCTGGTGATTTTGGGAGCAGAAAACCCTTTGGCATTGGTGGGAACAATGAAACCCCGGATGATCTCCTGGTCGTCTTTGGCCCACACCACTGCGATGTCTGCAACCGGGCTGTTGGTGATCCACATTTTGTTGCCATTCAGAACGTATTCGTCTCCATCCAGACGGGCTCTGGTTCGCATGGCGCCTGGATCAGAGCCTCCATCGGGCTCTGTGAGACCAAAGCAGCCAATCATCCGTCCAGAAGCAAGTTCTGGCAGATATTTCTGCTTCTGCTCCTCACTGCCGAAAGCATAAATGGGGTACATCACCAGTGCACCCTGCACACTGGCTGCAGAGCGCAGGCCAGAGTCGATGCGCTCGATTTCGTACATCATCACACCGTAAGCCACGTTGGAGACCCCTGCACCTCCGTACTGTTCTGGCAGGTTGGACCCCAGCAGGCCCATGCTTCCCAGTTTCTGCATGGTGTCTTCTGGAAAGATGCCCTCGTTCCACCAGTGCTCGATGTGGGGCGCAATTTCACGGTCCAGAAAGTCCCGCACGGTGGACTGGATCAGGCGTTCGTCGTCGTTCAGCAGATCAGTGATGTTCAGGTAATCCAGCATTCAGTTCCTCCAGAATGTCCCTGGTGTGCTCTCCCAGCGTGGGAGGGGCATGACGGATGGGCAGGTGGGCTCCATCCAGTTCCCAGGGTGGGGTGGTGGTTTTCATGGTGCCCAGGGTGGGGTGAGGAACCTCCTGCACCACCTTGCGGGCTTTGATGTGTGGGTCTTCAAGGGCTTCACGCACATCGTACACCGGGCCACACGGGACGCCTGCCCCCTGCAGTTTTTCAAGCAATTCAGCCCGTGTGAAGCCCGCAAAACGCCTGAGGAGTTCTGGCATGAGGGTGTGCCTGTGGGTGACCCTGGCTGCATTGGTGGCATGTGCTTCTGTCAGCAGATCCTCAAAGCCCAGAGACTGACAGAATTTGACCCATAAAGCGTCATTCCCAACGGCCAGGTTGAAATGACCATCCTGACAGGGAAACATCCCATAAGGCACGATGGAACGGTGTTCATTGCCCAGACGGTCTGCCACCTCCCCTGCATTCAGGTAGCGGGAGATCTGGTAGGTGCCCAGAGAGAGCATCCCTTCGAGCAGGTTCACATCAATCCGACGGCCCAGCCCCGTTTTTTCCCGTTCATACAGCACCGCACAGATGGCCTGGGTCAACAGTGATCCAGCAAAAACATCGGCAACAGCCACACCAAGTTTCATGGGTTCACCGTCCGGGCTTCCGGTGTAACTCATCAGGCCACTCATGCCCTGCGCGATCACGTCATAGCCACTCAGACGGGCATAAGGGCCGGTCCGTCCGAACCCGCTGATGGCCGCATAAATCAGTCTGGGATTCTGCTCTTTCAGGGCGTCATATCCCAGACCCAGTTTTTCCATTGTTCCCGGACGGTAATTCTCCACCAGCACGTCGCTTCTGGCAATCAGTTTGCGGGCCGTGTCCAGATCCTGTGGGTCTTTCAGGTTCAGGACCACCGAACGCTTGTTGCGGTTCACACTCAGGAAATAGGTGGCCTCCGTGCCCAGAGCAGGAGGGGTCCAGGCCCGGGTGTCGTCTCCCTGCGGAGGCTCAATCTTGATGACATCTGCCCCGAGGTCTCCGAGCAGCATGGTGGCATAAGGTCCGGTGAGCACCCGCGTGAAGTCGGCAACACGGACGCCCTGTAAAGGTAAATGCATGGCGAAAACATTGTACAGCCGTCAGCATTCAGCTGTCAGCCATCAGCAAAAAGCCGCAGGCTCTGGTTTTCGCAGATGGTGGTGAACACAATTGCTTCAGCCAGAGCATCAAGTCAAAGCTGATCGCTGAACGCTGACGGCTCCTTATGCCTGCATGGTTTTGGGCATGTTGCCCATGTCGTTGGTGATGGCCTCGGAAACCTCCTCCACAAAGACCTCCAGGGCGTGTTGCAGGAGTTCCAGGTGGTGGTCTTCCATGCCTTCCAGAACCGTGCTTCCTCTGGCACCGAGGAGGAAGAGCAGGTCCGGTTCACTGATGTCATCTTCTGCAGCCTCGTCTTCCATTTCCACGAGGTCCAGGTACATGCAGCCGACAGAAAATTGCTGGTTGATCAGGTTGAGGCCCATCATCACTTCCGCAAGGCTGTCCTCGTGCACAAAAATGTCCAGGGTCAGGTCGAAGCGGGTGATCAGGTAGGGGGTCTGCTGGGCAATGGCCAGTGCAAGGGTCCCGATGGATGCCTCGGTCTGGTAATCCATGGTGATCAGTTCGTCCTGCACCTCCACGTCCCACCCTTTTCGTTTCAGGAAGTCGGCGATGATTTCTGTGGGTTGCATATAGGGAGTATACCGATTTTGATGTCAGGGAAATTTGGATGACAATACAGCATTGAAAACACACAGCCATCACAAAAAGGGTGTTTTTCAGCGGTTGTGTCAGGTGGTCCTGGAACCCGCACACTGGATTTTGAACTGTCAGATGGTGTTCAGTTGTGAACGCAGCCGCATCAGGGCTGTCTGCACGATCTCCCACAGAACAGCACAGCTGACAATTCCATGACGGTCCACTGAAAAAAGCCTGACAGACCTTCCTTATGGTAGGAGGCATGAAGAAAGTGCTCATGACCGCAGCTTTACTCGCAACCCCCGCTTTCGCAGTGTCCCTGCAAGGCGCAGGCGCTTCTTTCCCCTACCCCCTGTACCTGAAATACTTCTCTGAATACAAAAAAGCCACCGGCACCGAAGTCAGCTACCAGAGCATCGGCTCCGGCGGCGGACAGCGCCAGATCCTGGAGCAGACCGTGGATTTCGGTGCAACCGACGGCCCCATGAGTGATGCCGACCTGGGCAAAGCGCCCGGTGGCAACAAAATCCTGCACATCCCCACCGCCCTTGGTGCCGTTGTGCCCATCTACAACATCCCCGGTGTGGACAGCAGCCTGAAATTTGACGGCAAAGTGCTCGCCGACATCTTCTCCGGCAAGATCACCAAGTGGAACGATGCCGCTCTGGTGAAAGACAACCCCGAGCTGAAAAACATCGCTCTGCCCATCACCATCTCCCGCCGTGCGGACAGCAGCGGAACCACCTTCATCTTCACCGACTACCTCGCCAAGGTCAGCAAGACCTTCGCCACGGGCGTGGGCAAAGGCACCACCGTGAACTGGCCCCAGGCCAGCATCGGCGGCAAAGGCAACGACGGTGTGGCTTCTGTGGTCAAGCAGACCCCCGGTTCCATCGGCTACGTTGAGCTGATTTTCGCCAAGCAGAACAACATCGACTACGGCACTGTGAAGAACAAGTCAGGCAAGTTTGTCAAAGCCACCCTCAAAGGTGTGACCGCTGCCGCCGCCTCCAAGCCCCTCCCTGCCGACACCCGCGTGAGCATCACCGACGCTTCCGGTGCGGACTCCTACCCCATCAGCGGCTACACCTGGATTCTGGTGTACCAGAACCAGGATTACGGCAAGAACACCGAAGAAAAGGCCAAAGCCGTCAAGAACCTGCTCAACTGGATCGTCAATGACGGCCAGAAGTTCAACGAGGACCTCGGGTACGCTGAACTTCCTGCACGCGCCCAGAAGCTCGCTGAAGGCCTGATTGGCAGCATCAAGTTCGGCAACAAGAAGCTGTGATCCTCAACATTTAAATTCCGCACCAACCTTGACGGCCCCCCAGAGATGGGGGGTTTGGTTTTTGCGTTGTTGTAATGCACTGAGGGTCAGATCCCCCTGCTAAAGCTCAGGGAGGTTACTGCTGCGGTTTGTTGGGTTGTTTGAGGGCACTGAGGGTCAGATCCCCCTGCTGATCGCTTCGCTCTCAGGTTCCCCCGTCAGCGTTGGGGGATGGATGGGCGTCTGGGATGGCTTCCAGCTCAGTCGTCCAACAACCCCCTTTTGTTAAGCGACCCAGTGCGACGCGGCGACCCAGCGCGAAACGGGCCGCCCCGTGAGCGCGTAGTGGGGTCAAGAAGGCCGCCCCGCAAGCGACTCAGTGCGAAACGGGCCGCCCCGTGAGCACGCAGTCAGAGTCAAGAAGCACGTGGTCAGGGTCAAGACGGGGGAACAGCCTTGGGGTGCGAAGCACCCATCAAGGCAGGGGGGATGAAACCCTCTCATACCTCCACACCCCATCCACCTGTTGCATCTGAAGCTGTCCACGGAAGCGCAGGTATTCCAGATGGGCAATGACTTCTGCCAGTGCGAACCTGCGTCCGAAGGTGTCGAGTTCTCTCTGGAAGAGTCGCAGGGAGAGGTCGTAGGCATTCATGGGCTGTGCCAGTGTCTCCAGAATTTCCTGCAGGCGTTCGTGGTGGTGGTCTGCGATTTCTTTTGCCCGTTCTGCTGCATTTTCGATGATTGGGCCGTAGTGGCCAATCACAGTGCTTGTGGGTTTCAGGGCTTCCACCTGTTTGAGGGTGTTGAAGTAGTCGCCCAGAGGGTCTTCACGGGTGTAGGCGTAACGGCCAATGTTGGGGGTGATGCGTTCCAGAATGACATCTCCGGCAATCAGGAGGGAGAGGTCTGGGTTCCACAGGCCCAGATGACCATCGGCATGTCCTGGCAGCCACAAAACTTCAAATTCCGTGCCCGAGAGGGGCAACCTGTCTCCCACCTGCACAGGCGTGACCTGTCCCAGGATCATGCGGTTTCTGGATTTGAGCATGGCACTGTCCAGGCTGGGCTGGTTTTCGAGGGGCAGGCCGTGGGAGAGCAGGTGCTGGTCGTGCTCGTTTTTCCAGTAGTCCCATCTGGACCAGTATTTTTCGCCCCGGTCCACTTCTTCCTGCAGCATCAGGATGGGTGCACCATTTTGCTGTTGCAGCCACCCTGCAAGGCCGTAGTGATCTGGGTGATGGTGCGTCACGATGATGCGCTCAATGTCCTTGAAAGTCAGGTTCAGTTCTGCCAGTCCCGCTTCGAGGGCAGCCATGGCTTCCGGGGTGTGCAGGGCCGTGTCAATGAGGGTGACCGGGGAGGCGGTGTCGATCAGGACCGTCACAAATTTCATGGGGTAGGGAATCGGAACCCTGAGGGCGTGAAGGGTCTCGGTGATGGGGATCAGCATGTGATTCATCATAACCTGTTCTTTTTGGACCGAGACCAAATTTCATGACATTTCACACATCATGACAAAACACAGCCAATGGCAATTCCATGACATGACACCCAACATCGTCCAGCATGCTGAAAGCACAGCACAACACACCCCACTGCAGAGCGAGAGCGATGACGTATCCATGACAAAAAGACAGTCTAATGTGGGCATTGCCCGAGAGGCAGAGGTGACCTGACCCATGCAAAACAGCCGCAAAGTGTTATCTTCACGCTCCGACCAGTACTTCAAAGGACTGATTCTCCTGCTGGGCGTGGCCATCATCGCCATTTTTGGCCTGTCCCTGTACGAGCTGCTTGTTGGAGGCTGGGACGCACTGAAGACCTACGGTGCAGGCTTCCTGTCGAACACCATCTGGGATGTGCCCAACGAGAAGTTTGGTGCCCTGACTTTCATTGTGGGCACCCTGATCACCAGTGTCGCTGCCCTCTTGATTTCAGTGCTGCTGGCCGTTCCTGCTGCCATCTTCGTGACCGAATACGCCCCCAAATGGCTCTCTGAACCCGTCAGTTACCTGATTGAGCTGCTTGCTGCCATTCCCAGCGTGATTTACGGCCTGTGGGCCATCGTAACCCTGGTGCCTCTGGTGCAGAAACTCCAGCTGGCCATCGTGATGGACCCGAACCTGCAAAAAATTCCCTGGTTGATGTCTGCTCCCACTGGACGTGGCCTGTTTACTGCCATTCTGGTGCTCTCCATCATGGTGATTCCCTACACCGCCTCTGTGGCCCGCGACGTGATCCGTCTGGTGCCCGCAGACCAGCGTGAAGCCGCCTACGCGCTGGGAGCCACCAAGTGGGAAGTGATCTCCATGGCCATCCTACCTTACGCCAGAGCCGGAATCTTTGGTGGAGTGATCCTCAGCCTGGGTCGTGCCCTCGGTGAAACCATGGCCGTGACCATGGTGATCGGCAACAACAATGCCATTCCCCACGGCATCTTTGACGCCACCAACACCATGGCCTCTGTGATTGCCACCCAGTTCCAGGAAGCCACCAGCGACCTGCAGCTCTCCAGCCTGCTCGGGATTGGCCTTTTGCTCTTCATCATCAGCGTGATCGTCAACTACCTGGCCCGTCTGATCATTGCCCGCCTCACCCCGAAAGGAATCAAATGATGTCCTCCGGCGTTCGCCCCAACCAGATCAAAGGCACAGGACTCAGCTCTGGCCGCAAAATGAAAAACAGCCTGATGGCTGGCCTGATGGTTCTCGCCACCCTGATCGTACTGACTCCCCTCCTGTTGATCTTCTACTTCCTGATTGTCAACGGCATTCAGAGCATCAGCTGGGACACCTTCACCCAGCTTCCCCGGCCCGAAGGTGAGGAAGGTGGCGGTTTCGCCAACGCCATTGCGGGTTCTGTGATCATCGTTGGCATGGCAACCCTGCTTGGGGTGGTTGTGGGGATTGGCGGTGGTGTGATGATCGCCGAGTACCCCGAACACCGTCTGGTTCCAGCCGTGCGCCTGATCAGCGACGTGCTTTCCGGCATTCCGGCCATCGTGATGGGTCTGGTGGCCTACACCCTGATCATTGCCGAGTTCAAGACCTTCCGTGGATTCGCTGCTGCTCTGGCCCTCGGTTTCATCATGATCCCCATTGTGGTGCGCACCACCGAGGAAGTGCTGAAGCTCGTTCCCCAGACGGTGCGTGAAGCCGGTCTGGCCCTGGGTCTGCCCAAGTGGAGGGTGATCTACAGCATCATCCTGCCTGCCGCCCGCTCTGGAATCATCACCGGTGTGATGCTGGCGATTTCCCGCGTGTCCGGTGAAGCTGCTCCCCTGCTCTTCACTGCGCTGGGCTCCCAGTTCTGGCAGCTCAATCCCTTCTCCAGCCTGGGCATGGCCGCCCTGCCCCTGGAGATCTACAACCGGGCCAACAGTCCCTTCCCGAGTTCCCTGCCTCTGGCTTACGCTGCGTCCCTGATTCTGGTGGTGATGGTGTTCCTGACCACCCTGATCGCCCGCTTCGCCACCCGCAAGAAGTAACCTGCCCTGCTGAACCTCAAGGAGTGCCCATGCAACCCATTCTGAATGCTGAAACTGTTTCCATCTACTACGGTCCCAAACGCGCCGTGAACGAAGTCTCCCTGTCCATCCTGCCCAACACCGTGAATGCACTCATCGGTCCTTCCGGTTGCGGGAAAACCACCTTCCTGCGGGCCATCAACCGCATGCACGATGTGACCCCGGGTGCCAAAGTCACCGGGAAGATCACCCTGGATGGTCAGGACATCTACGCCAGCGACATGGACCCTGTGGCTGTGCGCCGCCGCATCGGGATGGTGTTCCAGAAACCCAACCCCTTCCCCACCATGAGCGTGTACGACAACGTTGCAAGTGGCCTGAGGCTGTCTGGCGTGACCAACAAGAGCTACCTTGACCAGATCGTGGAGCGTTCCCTCCGTCAGGCTGCCCTGTGGGACGAGGTCAAAGACCGCCTGAAGTCTCCTGCCACTGGCCTGTCCGGTGGTCAGCAGCAGCGTCTGTGCATCGCCCGTGCTCTGGCCGTTGAGCCCGAAGTGCTCTTGATGGACGAGCCCACCAGCGCACTGGACCCTGCATCCACCTCTCGCATTGAGGACCTGCTTGCTACACTGAAAAAAGACGTGACCATCCTGATTGTGACCCACAACATGCAGCAGGCTGCCCGGGTCAGCGACACCACCAGCTTCTTCCTGAACGGCGATCTGGTGGAAAATGGGGTCACGGCGGACATTTTCACCAACCCGAAAGATGAGCGCACGGAAGCCTACGTGACCGGACGCTTCGGTTAAGGAGGACGGCACACATGCGCGACCAGCTGGAACACAGCATTCAGGACATCAAGGCCGGGTTTCTCAGGATGCTCTCGATCAACCTGGAGCAACTCACCCTGGTGCAAAAAGGCCTGATCACCAAGAATTTCCACCACCTCTCGGAACACGCCAAGAAGCTGGACATGGAAGTGGACCAGCTGGAGCACGATCTGGAGACCATGTGCCTGACGGCCATTGCCCTGCACCAGCCTGTCGCAGGAGACCTCAGGTTCATCGTGCTGGTCCTGAAAAGCCTTACGGACGCTGAGCGCATTGGGGATTATGCAGTGCATGTGGCAACTGATCTGGAGCAGGTGGCAGGTACCATCACCTCCGGGTTCTACTCGGACATTCAGCCTCTGGTCAGCAAACTGACCGAGATGATGGAAACCCTGGCTTACGGCTTTGCAGAAAAAAGCCTGAGGTCCGTCAAAGACCTGCAGGAGATGGATCTGGAGGTGGACGCCTTCTACGAGCAGCTTCAGCGCTCAACCCTCACCCGCATCATGGAGGACCTGCGCATGACCTCCTCTGCCCTGAAGCTCACCCGCCTGGCCCGCAGCTTTGAGCGCCTCGGGGACCACATGGTGAACATCTCTGAGCGCATTTACTACTGGATCACAGGCAAGGCGTTTGACAAGGCCCTGTCCCAGAATCACTGAATGAGAAGTTTACAGTTCACAGTTTTCAGTGAACAGCAAACCCGGTTGCTTTGGAAGCAACCGGGTTTTTCTCTGGGAAGATCTGCAGGGGACAGACCCGGAATCACAAGCAGCACATGGCTCCAGTATCAACCTGTGTTACTGGTAAAGAAACAGGAACACCACCATCGTTGGATGAGGCCAAAAACCAAATGTAAGCTTTTCTGCAGTTCTGAAACCCTTCTGCTTTTCCAGTTCAAAAATGAGAGTGACGGCCAGAAGCAGAAAGTCTGTTTCAGATTGAGTCTGTTCTCCACAACTCAGCCTCTGCGTTTGAACCTGAACCTAATTTGTGAATTTCAGCACAAGTGTTTGCAATTTCATTCTTCCGCTTCCAGACACATTTTCAGCGATTTTCAACCCTGTACAGGTTTGCTGTTTCCGTTCGCAAAATGGAGTACAGTGTCTCTGTGACACGCAGCAGCGAAATTGTACGCAACACCAATGAAACCCAGATTCAGATCCGTCTGAACCTCGATGAGCCCCTCTCAGGCCCCCTGAAAACCGGACATGGCTTTCAGGAGCACATGCTCGATCAGGTGCGCAAACATGGCCGTTTCGGTCTGGTCATTGAAGCCACCGGAGACCTGCATGTGGACGTGCACCATCTGGCAGAAGATGTGGGCATCGCACTGGGACAGGCTTTCAAACAGGCCCTGGGAGACATGAAGGGCATTGAGCGCTACGCCGATGCCTTCGTGCCGATGGATGAAACGCTGGCCCATGTGGTGCTTGATTTCTCTGGACGTGCATACCTGGGTTTTGAACCCGAGCGTCTGGATGTGATCGGGGATTCCAACGGGTACAACATCTTCCACCTGCGGGAGTTTCTGCGGGGGTTCTGCAACCATGCAGGGGTGACCCTGCATGTGCGTCTGCTGTCTGGCCGTGAATCGCACCATGTGATCGAGGCGATCACCAAAGCCTTCTCCCGGGCACTCTACCTGGCGACCCGCATCACCAGCCAGAGCCTGCCCAGCACGAAAGGAATGCTATGACCTCTGCCTTGCTGGTGGATTATGGAAGTGGCAACCTGCGTTCTGCTGCCAAGGCACTGGAACGGGCAGGTTTCGAGGTGAAGGTCTCCTCCACCCCGCAAGATGTGGAGACCGCCCAGTCGATTGTGATTCCCGGTCAGGGCCACTTCGGACAGGTGATGACGGAGTTCAAGCAGTCTGGCTTTGAAGGCCCCATCCGCGAAGCCCTGCAAGAAGGCCTGCCCATTCTGGGCATCTGTGTGGGCATGCAACTGCTGTTTGAAGGTTCAGAGGAGTCCAGCATGCCCGGTCTGGGATTGCTGCCCGGATTTCTGAAGAAGTTCCCGAAAGGCTATGCGGTGCCACAGATGCAGTGGAACACCCTGCAAAGGGTGGGGGACTGTCCCATCCTCGAAGGTCTGACCCCTGACGCCATGGCCTACTTCGTGCACAGTTATTACGTGCCCGAGGAGAGCGGTGTGCAGTCCGGAGCCCTCACCGATTATGGGGTGCCTTTCTGGAGTGTGGTGTCCCAGGGAAACCTGCATGGCACCCAGTTCCACCCCGAAAAATCCCAGGCGGTGGGTCTGCAGATCCTGCAGAATTTCCGTGCCCTGGTTGAAGCCCAGGCTCCAGTCTCCCGCTAAGGGTCTGGGAAGATACAGTTTTACACCGCACTGGCATGGGATATTGCCAGAACAACCGTACAATTCGGTACCATACTCATGAAGGACACACAACCATGACTGATCTGGAATTGCTCCAACAGGGACGACATTACGATCCTTTTCGCTTTCTGGGACTGCATTTTGAAAGAGAAAGCGGCACGCTGCGCGTGTGGTCTCCTCCAGCCGCCAGTGTGACTGCCCTTTTCCCCAGCGGGAGAACTGCCCTGCTGACCCAGCAGGACCCCAGTGGCCTCTTTGTGGCTGAAGGCATCAAGCAGGAGGAAAATGCCCATGAATACCTGCTGCGCATCACTTTCCACGATGGAAACGTGCAGCAGACCCGCGACCCCTACTCCTTCTGGCCCACCCTCAGTGATTTTGACCTGAGCCTGATCAAGATCGGAGAGCAGCACCAGCTTCACAAGAAACTGGGTGCCAACGTGATCGAGCACCAGGGGGTCAGGGGCGTTTCCTTCGCAGTGTGGGCACCCAACGCCGAGCGGGTCAGTGTGGTGGGGAACTTCAACGGCTGGAACGGTCTGCAGAACCCCATGCGCACGCTGGGCGACTCTGGCATCTGGGAGATTTTCCTGCCCTTCATTGGCTCAGGCGAATACTACAAGTTTGAGATCCGTTCCCGTGAAGGCCACGTGTTCCTGAAGAGCGATCCGCTCGCCAAGTTCTCTGAAATGCGGCCCGGAACCGCTTCCATTGTGTATGATTTCACACCATTTGAATGGACGGACAAAGAATGGATTGAGGGCCGCAAGGAAGACACCCGCAAAGACCCCATCAGCATCTATGAAGTCCACCTGGGCTCCTGGATGGTGGGCGAAGGGGGAAGCTTTCTAAACTACCGGGAACTGGCCCACAAGCTCGCAGATTACGTGACCGACCAGGGCTACACCCACATCGAACTGCTGCCCGTCAGTGAACACCCCTTCGATGGCTCCTGGGGTTATCAGGTCACCGGATATTTTGCCCCCACCAGCCGTTTCGGGACCCCCGACGACTTCAAGTACTTCATGAACCACATGCACGAAAGAGGCATTGGTGTGATTGTGGACTGGGTGCCCGGGCACTTCCCGAAAGATGCCCACGGACTGGGTCGCTTCGATGGCACCCCCATCTACGAATACGCCGATCCCCGCAAAGGAGAGCACCTCGACTGGGGCACCTACATCTTTGACTATGGCCGCACCGAGGTGGTCAACTTCCTGCTGTCCAGTGCCCTGTTCTGGATCGAGGAATACCACGTGGACGGTCTCCGTGTGGATGCTGTCGCCAGCATCCTGTACCTGGATTTCTCTCGTCCCCACGACGCCTGGATTCCCAACATCTACGGGGGCAACGAGAACCTGGAGGCCATCCATTTCCTGAAGCGCCTCAATGAACTGACCCACCAGTACCACCCTGGCATCCTGACCATGGCTGAAGAATCCTCCGCTTTTGCTGGGGTGAGCCGTCCGGTCTTCGCAGGAGGTCTGGGCTTCGATTACAAGTGGGGCATGGGCTGGATGAACGATTCTCTGGCCTACTTCGAGAAAGACTCCATCTACCGCAAGTTCGAACACCACAAGATCAGCTTCTTCATGGTGTACGCCTACCACGAGAACTACGTGCTGCCCATCTCCCACGATGAAGTGGTGCACGGCAAGAAGAGCCTGATCGACAAGATGCCCGGGGACAAATGGCAGAAACACGCCAACCACCGTGCCTTCCTGGCCTACATGTGGACCATGCCCGGCAAGAAACTGCTCTTCCAGGGCCAGGAGTTCGGGCAGTGGCAGGAGTGGAGCGAGGCAAGAAGCATCGACTGGCACCTCACCCAGTACCCGGAGCACAGGGGCACCCAGATCCTGATGCGGGACCTCAACCACCTCTACCGCTTCCAGAAGGCCCTGCACACCAGCGATTGCATCCCTGGAGGCTTCCAGTGGATCAACGTTTCGGACTCTGAAAACAGCGTGTTCAGCTACATCCGCAAAGACATTGATTCCGACGAGCAGGTGATTGTGGTTGCGAATTTCACCCCTGTCGAACGCACCACATACCGCATTGGGGTTCCTGAAGCAGGGGCCTACCGCGAACTCCTCAACACCGACGCTGAAGTGTACGGTGGAGGAAACCGGGGCAACCTGGGACTGGTCCACAGCCAGGAACAGCCTTACAACGGCTTCCAGCACAGCATGGAGGTCCTGATTCCCGCGCTGGGCGTGATCATCCTCAAGAAAGAAATCTGAATTCAGATGCATCAGGAGGGGGGCATGGGCTCCCCTCCTCATCTTTTTCCGGTAACGTAAGGGGGATGAAGTACGCTGCTCTTGGAGTCCTGGCTGTTCTGGCGATCTTGCTCATGCTTCCCCTTCTGGGAGGCCCCACCGTGCCCTTCTGGGTCATCACTGGCCTGTTGTGCCTGCGCATTGCCCTGCAGTGGTTCAGTGCGCCCACCCCACAAACCCGCCGGACCCTGATTGCCCCAACCCTGCTGGTGCTGGGGGTGACCGTCTTTCTGGCAGTCAATCCACCCCAGCAATAAAACAGAAAAAGGGCTTTCATAAAGAAAGCCCTTTTAAAATGTTCAGCTCACTTGATCAGCGGATAAATTCGGTCCAGAATCTTCAGCCTGAACTGCTGGTTCTGGCTGTCCCATCCGATTTTGAGGCCGGGAACCAGGGCCTGTTCAAAACGCAGCAGGGCTTCCAGTCGGCTGGCCGGATGGGTGTCCATTGCTGCAAGAACCAGGTGCAGGGCCAGTTTCTTGACGGGCTGCTGCACTTTCCCGGAAGGGGTGGAAAGAACCGGAACATCGGTGGTGGGTTTGTTGGTTGGAGTGGAAGGCTTATTGGCTGTGGGGGTGTTCGGCTTGCTGGTGGTCGGGGTGGGCTTACCCATGTTTCCCGTCTGGGAGGGGGTCACTGTACTTGTCACCGGCTGTGGGGTGTTGCTGGCAATGCGCTTCAGAACGTCCCATTCCTCTGTTTTGAGGGCCCTTCCCCATCCGCCGGAAACCCCGCGGTAACTGGACCAGTGCCCGAGACTCTGGGAGCCCAGACCGACCAGTTGATAAAGGGTGCCTTTGCTGGTGATCACATAGCCGTAGCCATTTTCAGTGATGGACAGCGGAGTGTCGATTTTGCTGTCGAGTTCCAGCTGCCAGAGGATCTCGCCTTTTTCGTTGAGGCCCGAGAGCACTCCGGCGTAGTTGCCCACGATGATTTCACCATTGGAGGTTTCAATGGCGGGTGCAGCGATGGCTTTCTTCAGGTCGGTCTGCCAGGCCAGGGTTCCATCACGGTTGATGGCGTACAGATCACTGTCAAAAGAACCCACCACAATCAGGCCATTTCTGGTGATGATTGGAGAGGCATTCACAAAGAGTTTGGTGGTGTATTTCCACTTCAGACTGCCGTCAGGGTTGATGGCATAGATGCTGCGATCACTGCTGCCAATGTAGATGGTGCCGTCTTCATCGATGGCAGGACTGGAAAACAGGGTCGAACCTGCCTGAAAAGACCATCTGAGTTTACCTTCCGGGCTCAGGGCATAGAGTTTACCGTCCTGACTTCCGAAGTAAATGGTCCCGTCCAATCCCTGGGCAGGGCTGGAGTAAACCCCTCCACCCGCCCGGTATTCCCAGAGTTTCTGGCCGTCTTTGATGGCCACGATCTGGCCTTTGACACTGGCGGCCACCAGGGAACCATCTGCCCTCAGGAGGGGGGTGGCGAAGAGGTCGCCGTCAAGATTGTAACGCCATTTGAGGCGGCCATCTGGTAAAATGGCCTGGATGTGGTCGTTGTAAGCTCCGAAGTACAGCATCCCATCAAGTGACCGCACACCGGGTGCTCTGGCAATGTCGGTGATGGGCACCTCCCAGTTTTTCTGCCCTCTGGGGTCAAGGTTCTGGATCAGGTTGCCTTTGATGAGAAGAAGAGTAGAGCCATCTGGAAGAGCTGTTGGGGCGCTGAGGGCTCCAATGTTTTTGCTCCAGGAAATTGCTGGTTTGGCGAAGGTTGTTCCTGTGAGGAAGGAAGTGCAGAGCAGTAGAGCGCTTCCCAGAGAGGTTAATGGTTTCTTTACGCTGAGACGTGGAAGCATATTTCTCACAGTACTAACGAGCATACCCAATATATAATGCAAGTGTATGAAAAAGATTCTCACCATCAGTTTAATGATCCTCCTTGGCAGCGCTTTTGCTCAGACCACTGAAACCCCCGCCGACCCTGCCGTGGAAACCACCCAGACTGCTCCTGTAGAAGTCGCTCCCACCATGGCTCCTGCTCCTGATGTGGCTGTGGCGCCTGCCAGCGCAGAAGACCACTATGCCCGTGCTCAGGAGCTTGCTGCACAGGCAGAAGTGGCCTACCCCATCCCCTTCTATGACCGCGATCTCTGGAAAGCCGCTGTCACCGAAGCCGATGCTGCTGCCACCGCAGAACCCGGCAACCGCGATTACATGTCCTACCTGGCCCAGCTGTACACCACCACCCAGTGGTGGATCAGTGGCTACCGCATCTGGGTGGCCCTGGGTGAACTGACCGACGAGGAAAAAGTCTGGGCTGCTGAAACTGCCGCCAAACTGGCTTACATGCGTCTGCAACAGAATGACCGCGTTCAGGCACGTGCTTATGTTGAGCAGGGCCTGAAGTGGCAGGAAACCGACAGCCTGCGTGCCCTCGCCAAGCGTGTGATGTAAGAAAATTCAGTTTCACTTCAAAGCAGAGGCAAAAGCCTCTGCTTTTCTCATGAGTGAGTGATCACATTTCTTACTTTGATCTTCATTTTTGGGGCTTAAGCTATTCTTCAGCAAACATATGGCCTTATTACACAATCCTGTCATTTTTGTTGTGCTTGCGCAGATTTCACTTGTACAACAAGACAAATATACTTGCAGTATTTTGCCATCAGGAGTACACCTCTTCACTGTCTATTCGTACCGAGCTGCCGGTCATGCGCTTCTCGACGAGCATCCGTGCAGGAAGTCTGGCGGCAAGCGCTGAAACGTGGGTGATCACCCCGACCATGCGGCCCGAGATCTGCAGTTTCTCCAGGGCACGGGCAACAGCATCCAGGGCCTGGGGATCGAGGGTCCCGAAGCCTTCGTCCAGGAAAAGGGCACCAAGCAGTTTGTTTCCAGCCAGGTAATCGCTGAGGGCAATGGCCAGTGAGAGGCTTGCCAGGAAGGTCTCCCCGCCCGAGAGGGTGCGAATCGGGCGGGTTTCTCCGGCATTCCAGTGGTCCGAAACCACGTACTCCCCATCCTGCAGATGCAGGGCATACCGTCCATCGCTGATGTCGCCCAGCAATGTCCCTGCCCCCAGCAGCAACTGCTCTTCCACCTCTTCCAGCAGGAATTTCGGAAAACGGTCCAGTTGCAGGTTTCTGGCCAGTGCGTCCCAGGTGTTGAAGGTTTTCTGGTGGGCAGCAGCTTCACGGAGCAGGTTGCGTTTGAGTTCCAGGCGTTCTTGCAGGTGAGTGATCTGGGTCTGCAGCTGTCCCATACGGACGCTCAGCGCCTTGATGGATGTTTCCAGCTGTGCATGCTGGGCTTTCTGTTGCTGGTGCTGCTCAGGCAGGTATTCCCGACCTGCCATGCGCTCCTGCAGGTCTGAAAGCTGCACCTCCACACGGGCCATCTGGGTGCGCCAGTGCTCCATGGCCTCTCTGGCCTTTTGCAGTTCCTCTGCAGTCATGGCGTGCTGCAGGGCTTCCTGTTCTGTCATCGACAGGGCAAACAGGGCTTCTTTCAGGGTGCTGCTGGCTTCCTGATGCTCCTGTTCTCGCTCCGCCAGTTGCGATTTCTGACTGTTCAGCTGTGCCGTCAGGGTGGCATGCTGGGTCTGGGCCTGGCCCAGAGCACGCTGGCTGCTCTGCAGCTCCTGCTGGATGCGCTGCTTCTCCTGTTGCAACTGGCGAATGCGCCTTTCCGGGTCCTCTCCTCCACTCTTTTCCAGAATGGTCTGCACCAGTCCTGCCAGCAGGGCCTGCAGCTGCTCCTGGGGATGCTCGGTGGTCAGGCCCTGGTGTTTCTGCTGGTGTTGGGTTTCCAGTTCCTGCAGTGCCGCCTCACGTTCGGTGAAATACTCCTGGGCCTGCTGGATTCTGGAGGCCAGGGTCTGCAGGCTGGTCTTCTCGGTCTGGTACGCTTCTTTGATTTCCTCGAGGTGTTTTTCTGCAGCCTTCACTTGCTGTTCAAGGGCCTGCACATTCCCCACAGCAGTTCCAGGGAGCCTGCTGACCTTCTGCTCACAGACCGGACAGGGCTCTCCCACTTTCAGGTGGGCCTTGAGGTGCATGGCCTGATGCTGCACCCGTGAGGTTTCCAGCTCTGCACGCAGCCGATCATATTCTGCCCGGGCTTCTTTGCCTTTTGGAACCAGCAATTCCAGATCCTTGCGGCGGTTATTAAGGTCCTGCTGTTCTTTGAGGATCTGCTGCTTTTGCTGCGTCAGCCGGGTTTTCTCCTGCTGGATCTGGCGGGCCTCGGTTTCCAGCTGGGCTTTGAGTTCCACCATGCTGCGGGCCTGAAAGAAAGCCTCTTCAGACCAGGGGAGCACCTGGAGGGATTTCAGTTTGAGGTCCCCACCCAGCTGTTTCAGACGGGCAAACTGGGTCTGGGCTTCCTGCAGGTGCAGGATCTGCTGATCAAAACCCGGAATCTGGGCCGTTTGCTCCTGTGCACGGGCAAATCCCTGCTCTGCCTGTTGCAGGGTCCCTTGCACCCTGACATGGTCCTGCTCCAGTTTCGCGTACTGCGTACGGGCCAACTGAGCTTTTTCCTGCAAGGTCCTGGACTGCCGGATCAGGCCAAGAACGCCAGAAACCGCCTGTGCAGCCTGCACCCGTCGCCCCAGTTGTTCCATCTGGATTTTCTGGGCTTGCAGAGTCTGTAGTTCTTTCAGGTGGCGGTTGTGCTCGGCATGGAGTCTGGCCAGTTCCTCTTGCTGGGCAAGGGCTTCAGTCAGGACCCTCAGGTGCTGTTCCTGTTCCTGCAGTTGCTGCAGGGTGTCCTGCAACACCTGATCTTGCTCCTGAATGCGCTCAGGAGTCACTTCCGCAAATTCCATCTCCAGACGGTGCTGAATCAGGTCATGCTGGGTTCTGGCCGTGCGGCTTTTTTCAGATGCCACCTTCTGCATGCGGGTGAAGCGGTCCAGGCCAATCAGGCGGCCCAGCAGTTCCTGCTTTTCACGGCTGTTCCCTTTCAGGAAGCGGTCAAACTGGCCCTGGGGCAGCAGGATCGCACGGGTGAAAGAATCAAAGGACAGACCAACCACTTTTTCAATTTCGGACTGGATGTCTTTTTTCTTGTTGCCTTCCACCGCCGTGATGGGTTTGCCATTCTGGTATTTCGCCAGACGGGTTTCGCTTTCGCTGGCTTTGCGTCCCTTGGAACGCACCACCTCAAAACGCTCGTCTCCCACTTCAAATTCAAAGCGCACTGCCATGCTCTGTGCGCCCTGGGAGATCAGGGCATCCAGGCCCTTGGCTCCCAGCCTGGGGGTCTCTCCATAAAGGGCAAAACAGATGGCATCCAGCAGGCTGCTCTTTCCACTGCCAGTGGGTCCCTGAATGGCATACAGGGACAGTTCGGTGAAATCCACCTCGGTGGCCTCCCTGAAGCAGGTGAAGTTTTGCAGGGTGAGTTTCAGGGGCTTCAAGTGTCCTCTCCTTCGGTGATGATTCTGGAGGCCTCAATGAACGCATCCCGCACTTCGCCAGGAAGGGCACCGTGGCGCTCCAGATAGTATTGCTCGAACAGTTCGATGTCGGTGAGGCCCGAACGTCCAGCTGTTTTTGATTTCAGGTCCTGCTGTGAGATCTCAATTTCCACAGCCAGAGCATTGGGCAGCACCTTTGCCACCCGTTCCTTCAGCCCTGCGGCACCCGTTCCTGCAGGAAGTTCCACAATCACCCTGAGCAGGCCATCAAAATCGCGCAGGCTGTCCATCTGCTCGATCTGGTCGAGTTTCATCCGCACGGTTTTCAATCGTTTCCCACTGGTGAGGGGGACCTGCTGAAACTTGATGGGACGCCCGGGATGGGCCTCAACGAGGTTCACAAATTTGGATTCTCCGGCCTCTCCAAAATCCAGCTGGATGATGCTTCCAGCATAGTGGGCAGGAGGCAGCTCGGAAACCTGTTGTGGCTTGTGGATGTGCCCGAGAGCAACATACTGCAGGGCTTCTGGCAGCATGCGGCTGCTGACGGTGTAGCTGTTGGTGATGTCGAAGGTGAAATTGCGTTCACTTCCAGAAGGCAAACTGCCATCGAAAGTCAGGTGCATCATCAGCATGTTCACCGCATCTGGCTTCAGGAATCCCGAGAGCCTGCGCAGGAAGAAGTTCATGCCCTCCTGGTACTTCTGCCGCCAGGCACTCACATTGCCTTCGGCGATGTCTGCCAGCTTGACGAGTTTTCTCTCTGACAGAAAAGGAAAAGCCAGCACCTGCAGCAGGCTGCCATCTCTGGCCTGCACAGGATACACCAGATCCTGCAGGTTCGGAGTCACGTGGGTCACCATGTTTGCCCCCACATTTTTCAGGAGGCCACGGATGCTGCGCAGGCGTTCTGCACTGTCATGGTTCCCTGCAATGGTCACACTGGGAATGCCCGCCTCACGCAAACCCAGATAGAATTCATAGACCACATCCTCGGCCAGGGCACTGGGGTTCACTGTATCAAAGACATCTCCTGCCACCAGCACAGCGTCCACACGGCTGTCTCTGGCAATGGAGAGGATTTCAGAAAGGGCGGCCTGAATTTCGGGGGTGCGGTCCAGGCCTCTCAGTTGCCGTCCCGCATGAAAATCCCCGGTGTGAAGAATACGCATGATGACCATTGTATGGCTTCCTCAGGGCAACATTGTGCTGCCGCTCTGGGAGTGGCAGAGGCCAAAAGGGCCAAAGATTTAAGAAGACTAAAGGCATATTGTTACACTTTTTTTACACGGTGGATCAGGAAATGATAAATTGCTGTTAAACTTCTATTAAGAACTTCTTACATGCGACGTGCTCCGCAAAGCGCGCTGTTCCTCCGAGGTCCCCCATGTCCAGACTCCCTGCCCCTTCAGCGATTGCAACCTGCCTGCTGACCCTCGTCCTGAGCGCCTGCTCCACCCAACAGCACCTTCCAGCCTCTGGTGTTCAGCCAGAGCGGTTTGAATACATCAGCCAGCAGACTGTCCCTGCAGACCAGACCCCCGAACAGGTGGCCCAGAGACTCGGGGGCAAGGTGGCGTTCTGGCATGAAGCCAGCCGGACAGTGGTGGTGGGGTATCACTCAACTTCTTCTTTTCAGAAACTCGCGTCTGGTGTCACGTTGGAATCAAATCCAGACACCATAGAACTTCCCAACCCTGACCATCAGGTCGGGCAACTGGGCGGCAGCATCTGGGCTGTTGGTGGCAGCATCTGGGCTGTCGGTGGCAGCATCTGGGCCGTTGGCTCGCTCTGGAATGATCTGACATATCAATTGTTGCCTGAAAATTCCTCTGCCTGGAACCTCTTACAACTTAAAGAAGGCCATCAAAAAGCCACTGCTCTTGGAAAAGGTGTCGTTGTAGCGGTATTGGACACAGGGGTTGATTTTGAACATGTGGCATGGAACAGCATGGCTTTTGTTTCCCCACAGCTGTTTCATGACTACGTTGACATGGATCAATATCCCAAAGAGACAGGAGACCCCACACAAGTGGGTTATGGCCATGGCACAGGGGTCACTGGTGTCATCTTACAAATTGCTCCCCAGGCCAGGATTCTTCCGCTTCGTGTCCTGGATGCCAATGGCCAGGGAGATACCATTCATCTGGCTTCTGCCATTTATGCAGCGGTCGATGGTGGTGCCAATGTGATCAATTTGAGTCTGGGAACAAACCAGCGTTCAACCATCCTTGAAACTGCCATAAAATATGCTCAGGGTAAAAATGTAACCATTGTAGCCAGTGCTGGAAATGATGGAGTTGGAACATTGCTGTATCCTGCAGCTTTCAGCAAAGACTACAAAAACGTGATCAGTGTGGGAAGCGTCAGCACTGCTTTGAAAAAGTCCACTTTCTCAAACTACAGTCCATATCTGACCCTTACAGGACTTGGAGAAAACATATCCACCACTTTTCCCAAAGACAGAAAGACCACATGGTCGGGCACCTCGTTCTCAGCCCCGGAAGTCTCTGGAGCCATAGCACTGGCCCTTTCAGTCAATGTCAACCTCACTCCTGATAAAATTCTAAAACACCTGAGTGATACCAGTACAAGCTACGCTGCCATCAATTCCGATCAAAAGAACCTGCTAGGATCAGGACTGCTTAATGTCAACAAATTCATAGATGCTGTAGGCAAAGACTTATAGACATGACCGAGTTCCTTTTTCCAGACATGCCCATTGAAGAACTTTTAGCAAAGGCCAAGAGTTTATTGCATGTCGATTTTTCACAGGCTTTGAAAATCTCTCTGTCTGCAGCTCAAAGGGCATTACAGGAACACAACAATCAACATTATGCAAGTGCCATGCTTTATGCGGGAACCAGTGCCTTCCATCAGGGTGATTTGCTTTCCGCAGAAAAATATCTGACTCAAGCCCTCAATCATTTTCAACACAAACACAAATCAGATGAACAAATTGATGCCCTGATCACCATCGGCCATATCTACAGGGATCAGGGTAAGTATGACTATGCACATGGAATGTTTACCCATGCCCTCTACCTGTCCAGAGAACACCAAAACCCAGAGATGGAAGCAGATGCTCTGAATGGTCTTGCAGGCATATATCACTACCAGGGAGATTACCAGAAATCCATTGAAGCCCTGGAAATCGCTTTACCCATCAGAGAACGTCTGGGCAATCCAGCAAAAACTGCCGCAGTTTTGAACAACCTTGGCCAATCTTATACTCAACTGGGTGAGTATTTTGAGTCTCTAATGTATTTAACAAAAGGCCATCAAATCATATCACAAACCCAGCATGAGCCCAGAATTGAAGGAGCCAGTCTGGTTTCCATTGGGAATCTATACAAAGACCTTGGAGACTATGACGAATCATTGAAATTTTTCAAAGAAGCAATTTCTGTCGGAGAACGTGGAAAAACACCGATCATCACTGCTGTTGCCACAGAAAACCTGGGGGAAGTTCTCCGACTGCGAGGCCATACGCGTGAAGCGCTAGACGCGCTTCAGAAATCCCTTGATTTAAGCCGCAAGCTTGGGTATCAACCTGGAGTGATCAACTCATTGATCTCAATGGCAAATGTTTATCATTGGCAAGGGAACCACAAACTGGCCCTGACCACCTTCAGAGATGCCCTGACCCTTTCCCGCCAGACCAATCACCGGGAAGGTGAGATTGATGCCCTGATCGGTGTGGGCAAGCAACTTCTAGCCGCCAGAAAAGGCCATGAGGCCCTCGATTACCTGAATCAGGCCCTGCAACTCGCAGAAGACAGCAAACGCAAGAAATCCATTGCCTCCATCCATTCCTGTCTGGCAGAGTGTTACGAAATTCTGGGCAATCCCAGGGCAGCCCTTGAGCACTTCAAGACCTTCCACAAGATCGATCAGGAACTGAAAAGTGAAGAAGGCGAACGGCGTTCCCGTTACCTGAAAATGCGCTTTGATCTGGAGCGCAGTGAACAGCGTGCCGAAATGTACCGCATGCAGAACGAGACCAATGAACTGGCCCGCAAAGCCGCAGAGGCCCTGGTGCATGAGCGCACGCAGGAACTTGAGCAGGCCCAGGTGGAAATCGTCACCCGACTGGCCATCGCTGCAGAGTCCAGAGACGATGTCACTGGCGCTCACACCTGGCGGGTGGGCCGCAATGCTGCCATGCTGGCCCAGGAAATCGGTCTGCCCCGTGAAGAGGTGGAGATCATCCGCCTGGCCGCACGCCTTCACGATGTGGGCAAGATCGGGATTCCAGACAGCATCCTGATGAAACATGGGGTCCTGACCCCTGAAGAGTACGAGCACATGAAAACGCACACCATCATTGGGGGCCGCATCCTGTCAGGTGGAAAATCCAGACTGCTGCAACTGGCCCAGGAAATTGCTGTCTCTCACCATGAGCGCTGGGATGGGCGGGGTTACCCTTTTGGTCTGCTGGGTGAGACCATTCCCCTCTCAGGCCGCATTGTGGCTGTGGCAGATGTCTTCGATGCCCTGACGCACCGCAGGCCATACAAGCAGGCCTGGAGTCTGAAGAATGCCCTGGAAGAACTGGAACGCCACAGTGGCACCCACTTCGATCCCAGGATCGTTCAGGCTGCCCTGAAGGTGTTCAACACCCTGAAAATCGTCACGGAAGACGCTCCAGAGCTCTAACCCACTTTTTCTTCGGAGAAATCCATGGTTTTCTGCAGCATCTCGTCGGTCTGCAGGGCTTCCACTTCAATCTCTCCGTAAGCCTCATCCTGGCGAAGCTCAACCTCTCCCAGACGCACCGACTCCAGAAGGGCTGCGAAGTAGACGGTTCTCTCGCCCCAGTCGCGGGTGGTGATGGCATGGAAGAAAAAGCGCCGCAGGTTCTTCACGAACACCAGAATGGCCTTGCGGGCATCCTCGAGGGTCAGGCGGTCTTTGACGATGTGGGCGGCCTGCACCTCCCGCACTGCACTTTTTGCAGCGGCCAGAAGCTGCGTCAGGATCAGTTTTTCCTTTGGCTTCTTGCGCTCGTAAGGCAGGTTGAGGCCTTTTGCTGCAATGATCTGGTTGCGTCCTCGGCGTTTCTCACTCAGGAAGCGCACCAGAGCGTCCAGTTCCTGAAGTGCAGCCACACTGCTCAGGACATCGTGGGAATAATCTTCGAGGTCTTCAAGAGCGTCTTCTGGCTCCTCTCTGGGGATCTTTGGCAACAGCAAAGAAGTTTTCAGGGCAATCACTGCAGCCAGTTGAGGCAGGGCTTCACTGGCCAGTTCCGCATCCAGTTCACGAAGCCTGTAAAAACGGGCCAGCACAGCTTCCGTGATGTGGGAGAGCGGAACGTCTTCGGGTTGAAGACGTTCCTGTCTGAGGGCCTGCAAAAGTTCCAGCAGACCCCCGGAAAAGCCAGTGAAGGACAGCGTGAGGGGTTCCATCAAGGGTTCAGGAGTCCAAGGGCATCTCTGACTTCCTGCATGGTCTGCTGGGCGATCTGTCTCGCTTCACGGGCACCCTCATGCAGGGCATCTTTCACAATGTCTGGAGTGCTGTACAGTTCCTGTGCACGCTGCTGGATGGGCACGAGTGTGCGCTCCACACCCTTCATCAGGGTCTTTTTGCAGTCAATGCAGCCAATCCCTGCAGTGGAACATCCCACTTCCACCATCTGGATGGTGTCCAGATCGCTGAAGAGCTTGTGGTAATCAAAAATCAGGCAAATGTGGGGATTGCCAGGATCGGTGCGGCGCACCCGGGCAGGGTCGGTGGGGGCGACCCGCAGTTTCTGCCAGATGGAATCGATCTCCTCGAGCACACCAAGGGTGTTGCCCTTGGATTTGGACATCTTGCCCTGACCATCCACTCCAGGCACCCGCAGTGCATCCTTGTTGTGCACGGCCAGTGGCTCAGGGAACAGTTCACCGAAACGGTTGTTGAACCGGCGGGCAATTTCACGGGTCAGTTCGATGTGTTGCACCTGGTCTTCCCCCACAGGCACCGTGTTGGCCTTGTACAGCAGGATGTCTGCAGCCATCAGGGTGGGGTACATCAAGAGACCGGCCAGAACGCTGTGCTGGCTGGACTTGTCCTTGAACTGGGTCATGCGCTCCAGGTCCCCAAGGGGCGTCTGGGTGGAAAAGATCCAGCCCAGTTCGGTGTGCTCTCTGACATCGCTCTGCGCGAACAGAATGACCTTGCTGGGATCAAGGCCCGCAGCCATGTTGACGAGGGCAGCGTCAAAGGTGCGTTTTCTGAGCAGCTCGGGTTCGTGGGGGATGGTGATGGCGTGGTAATCCACAATGCAGTAGATGGAATTCTTGCCGAGTTCCTCGCCCAGTTTCACGTAGTTGAGGATCGCTCCGAAGTAATTCCCGATGTGGATTTCACCGGTGGGTTGAATGCCAGAGAAAACTCGCTTCACGCAGAACAGTATACCCGTGGAAAGGCTTTTTCTGCACGCCCGGCTGTCTGATCCGTGATCCTGTCCCATTCCATGACAAAGGTCCCTCAAAAAAGTTAAGATACCGCAAAAAGGAGGAAACATGAACCGTAAAATACGGGTGTTAATTGCCAAGCCCGGCATGGATGGCCATGACCGGGGGGCCAAAATTGTGGCGCGTGCCCTGAGGGATGCAGGCATGGAAGTTGTTTACACCGGGCTCAGACAGACCCCAGAGATGATCGTGGCAACTGCACTCCAGGAAGATGTGGACGCCATCGGGCTCTCGGTGCTCTCTGGAGCCCACATGCACATCTTCCGGGAAGTTCGCAGGCTGCTCGAAGAAAAAGAGGCCACCGACATCCTGCTTTTCGGTGGGGGCATCATCCCGGATCAGGACCTGCCTGCCCTGAAGGAACTCGGGGTTTCACGGGTGTTCACCCCTGGAAGCACCCTGGAGGAGCCCATCGAGTGGCTGAACACCACCGTTCCGCAACGCTGGGCCGCCCAGGAGCACCTGTGAGTGCAAAAGAAACCATCTGGGGGGAACACACAGAGACCATCGAAAAACGCCTGAAGGCCTTCCATCCAGACTTGCAAAAGTACATCGATGGTTTCGCTTATGGCGAGGTGTACGAGCGACCAGGTCTGCCTTTGCAGGTGAAAGAACTGCTTGCCATTGTGATGCTGGTGTCCCTGGGCAATCCCCAGGAGCTCAAAACCCACTTCAGGGGGGTCATCAACGCAGGTGGGAGCATGCAGGACATTGAGGAAGCCCTGCTGTTTGCCATTCCCTATCTGGGATTTCCAAGGGTGATCGGGGCCTTCGAGGTGTTGAGAAGCATGCAGAAATAACTGGGAAAGTCCAGGCAAAAACCCCCGAGAAATCTCGGGGGTCTCGCCTGATTCGAACAATCAGAGGCTGAAAGTCACGCCTGCACGGATGCCGCCGTAGCTGCCCCCGTTGATGACGTAGTTGTAGAAACCTTCGGTGAACACACCCATCTGGCTGCTGACGGCATAGTTCACACCTGCAACAGCGCCCACTTTGGCTGCACCAGCACCACCAGCGCTGATGAAACCGACGCTGGGACCCACATACAGGTTCAGCATGTCGGTGGGAATGGTGTACAGCACATCAGCGTTGACACCAAATCCGAACACGCCAGCGACACGGGTCACGTCTGCACTGATGCGGGCATTCAGTGCATTGCTGCCCAGGTCAGCAACCTTGAAGGTCACACCCAGGTTTGCACCAAATGAAGGGCCAGGGGCAGAGAATGTGCCACCAGCGCTGAAAGTTTGTGCCTGGGCGGCACCACCAAGAACCAATCCGAGAGCCAAAACAGCAAGTGCTTTTTTCATGTCAGTCTCCTCCTTCAAACTTCTGTAACTATAGCACCAATATTTAAGAATGTTAAAGGGGCGATCACACCCCGGATGTGTCCCGGTTTTGCCCTCTGGCCTCAGGAGATCACCCCGTGACCTGAATTCATGGACCACCCTCTTCTGGCGCTTGTTTCTCCAGAAGAGGGCAACAAAAACCACCAGCCAGAGTTCAGTTCAGAAATAGTAACTCAGGCCCACACGGAAGCCCACACCAAAAACATTGTTCCACTTGCCTTCAGCAAACACATCAAAGGCATCAGTCACAGGATAGGCCAGACCGCCCACAGCCCCAAACAGGAAACCTGCACTGCCCCCTCTGAAACCTGCACCAATGGAGGGACCAAAGTACAGGTTCACATCATCGGTCACATACAGGTTGGGCAGAATGTCTGCCTGCACAGCAAAACCTGCCGTGGTGACATCGCCAATGATTCGGGCATCCAGACTCAGGTCATCGAAGGCCACCAGCCCCTTGGCGGTGATGCCCACACTTCCTCCCACAGGAAGGCCCTGGAAGGCCAGATTCGCGGAGTAATCCTGGGCGTGCGCCATGCTGAGAAGAAGACCCGCCCCGAGAATGAGAGTGGTTTTTTTCATATGTTTTGCCTCCACGACCATTCTACATAGCTTCTCGGGTCTGTACAGGTGGTCCATCAGCCGGAGTTCAGTTCTCCCCCTCCGCTGTCGTAGGCAGGTCCTCTCCTGAGAGAGAGGAAAGCAAAGAAGGAGCCTAAAAGGCTCCTTCAAACAATGTGGAGGTTAAAGCTCACCCGTCCAGATCAGAACTTCCCGACCCCGCTTTTTGAAACCCAGATCGGCATACACCTGGTGGGTGCTGAGACTGGGCTCAAGGTCTGGCTGGGTGATCAGGTACAGGGCGATGACATCTCCCCTGCGGCGACATTCGGCAACCACCGCTTCCAGAAGCTGATGGTACAGCTCAGGTGCTTCCGTGGTGGTGTGGAGTTCCTCAATGGTGGCCCGCCAGCCCAGACGGGCAGGTCTGGCCTGATAGGTCACGTGCACAAAACCCAGAAGCTGACTTTCCTTCTGAGCAATGTACACGCTGCTGTCATCATCGGTGAGGGTCTGGAACCACAGTTCTTCCAGCAACTCAGGGTTCTGGGTGGCAGGCGCACCCTCCCATTCCAGACACAACTCGGTCAGTTTCTGGCTGTCTTTGCGGTTGGCAAGTCGGATCTGCATGGGGTGAGGCCTTAAAGGTGAACCAGAATGCGACCACAGGAAGGGCACTTGACAGCAGGAACCTTTTTGGCCTTGGCCTGCTGCTGGATGGTCACGGGCAATTGCACATTGCACCCACTGCAGCGGCTGTTTTGAATGGCGACCACCGCAAGCCCCTTGCGGGCTTTGCGGATCATTTCGTATTCCTTGACCTGACGGCTGTCGATGGATTTCATCAGATCGGTGCGTTTGGTGAGTTTCTCATTGTACTCGTCGCGCAGGGCCTGAATGCGGCTCTCATCCATCGCCTCAAGTTCAACCAGCCTGGGAGCCAGCTTCTCTTCCTGCTCCTCCAGACCGTTCCATTCATCTTTCAGGGATTCTGCTCGGGAATAGAGGGGGGTGAGGGTCTCCTCAATTTCAGACACCCGATCCGAGAGTTGCTGAATCTGGTTTTCGTACTGCACCTGGGTTCGGGCATCGAAAGCATTTTTCTGCTGTTCTTCTCTGGCCCGGCCCAGCTTCTGGCGGTAATCTTCCAGCTCCAGTTCATTCAGCTGGATTTCCCTGCGGGTCTCCTGCTGACGGGACCGGCACTGGTCCATTTTCTCGTTGAGGTCTTCCTGCTCAGTGCGTGCGCTCGCCAGGTCGCCGGGAATGCGCGTTTCGTCGCTCTTTAAACGATCCAGCTCCAGGTCCATCTGTTGAATGACGTAGAGCGTTTCTAGCATCGAAGAAGCATTCATCTCTTTTACTTTACACCGTGGGTGCAGGCTCTGTATCAGAGAGGCAGAAGGCTAAAGGCCAAAGGCAGAAGGCCAGAACCCATGCAGGCCCTGCAAAACCCATTTTCTGCAGAGCAGTGAAAACCATCAGGCCCACAAAGCCTGTCAACCCAACACAACCTCTGACTTGCCCTCAGATTTCTGGTTCACCCTGTGCCGTTTGTTTTTTGCCTTCTGCCTTCTGCTTTCTGCTTTCTGCCTTCTGCTCCCCCTGCCATCGCCTCCACCCCGATCTTCGGACAGAAACCCTTCATCAGGCATCCCGGGCAGTTGGGTTTTCGAGCAAAACAGACACGTCTGCCATGAAGAATCAGGGAGTGGTGCAGGAAAATCCATTCTTTTTTTGGGAAGACTTCCATGAGGTCTTTTTCAACTTTGTTGGGGTCCATTTGCTCTGAAAGGCCAAGTCTGCGAGCAAGCCTGCCCACGTGGGTGTCCACGGCGATGGCGGGCATGCCGTAAACGTTGGAGAGCACCACATTGGCAGTTTTCCTGCCTGCCCCGGGAAGGGCCAGAATGGCTTCAAAGTCGTTGGGCACCTCGCCATCATGGCGTTCCACCAGAAGCTGGGAGAGCCTCACCACATTGCGGGCTTTGTTGTGGTGCAGGTTCACATTCATCATGTACTGCTCCACATCTTCAGGGGTGGCTTTTGCCATGCTGAAGGCGTCCGGGTAAACTTCGAAGAGTTTGTCGGTGGCAATGTTGACACTCTTGTCGGTGGCCTGCGCGGACATCACCACCGCAACCAGAAGCTGGTATGGACTGCCATATTCCAGTTCGGTTTTGGCATCAGGGTACAGGGTTTTCATGGCCTTGAGCACCTTTTTTGCCCTGGCCTTTTTTTCGGTGAGGACATCTGTTCCAGAGGTCATATGGGTCATGATAGCGAATCTGGTGCAGCAGGACTCCAGCAAAACCTGCAAATGGGCTTTGTGGTTTCAGAGAATGGAAAATCCCTGCTTTTGAGGTCAGGGACAGAAGTTTCAGAACTGCTTGATCAGGAAATGCAAGCGTCAGTTAGACGCGGCTCACCAGCCTGCGGAAAAATGCGCCAAAGCCGGGTCTGGGTTTGGTGAGTTCAGGAACCGGAGCAGGTTCCACCACAGGTTCGGGCTCGGGAGGCAGCTCAGGTGAAATCCACACCCCCCCGAAGCGCTTCAGGGCATGTTTTGCGTTTTTGATGTCCGCTTCCTGAGAGTGGGCTTCGAGTGGATCGACCAGGCTCTGCAGCATGGCCTGCAGTGAAACATCTGTGCATTCCCACTTACCAGAGTGGTAAGTTGCTTCGTGACCGAATAGGCGAATCGTGGCGGGCATAGGACCTTCCCCCTTTGACGGTGCATTCCTGATTGGGTGAACGCAGTGTACTATACGCGAGGTAAACCACTCAAGGGCTTTTCGTCCCGATATAAAACGCTGAATCTTTTGTGAGGACGCAAAAACCGCCCTTTTTGGGCGGCTTGTAGGGGATTTCACCTGTAAGAATTCACTCAAGATGAAGAACCAATTGAGAAAGTACAGAGGCTGAACGGTGACACCTGCTCAGCTCAATCGTAAACCAGGATGCCTGCATCGGTCAGGCGATCCCGGACGTTTTCGCTTCCCTCACCCACCACGCGGATCACAAAACGGCGACGCTGGTACTGGCTGCCAGAGGTGGCCACAGAAATGATGTTGGAGGGTTTGATGGCCTCGATGGCACGGTTGAGGCTACCAGGCACGTCTGGCACGTCGATCGTGATGCGTTCTCCCCCTTCCTGCAGTCCCATGATCTGGGTGAAGGCACGCAACACATCGGTGATGGTGATCATGCCGACCAGGTTGCCCTCTTTGTCCAGAACGGGCATTCCACCGATTTTGTGTTCCTGCAGGCGCAGGGCAGCATCTTCCATGAATTCATGGTCGAAGGCTGTCACCACCGGAGAGGCCATCACTTCATCCACCGTGAGTTTTGAAAGCAGGTAGTTCAGTTCCCAGACCGACAGGGTGGTTGCCTTGGAGGGCATGGCGTCTTTGAGGTCTTTGTCGGTCACCATGCCGATCAGGGCACCATCTTTCATGATGGGCAGGCGTCTGAAGTGGTGGGCTCCAAGAAGTTTCAGGGCTTCCAACACCGGGGTATCCGGCGAGACCACAGTCGGGTTGGGTGTCATCCAGTCACGTACGAGCATCAGGCTCAGCCTCCTTTGTCTTGTCCTGTATAACACAATCATGAAAGATGAAGGAGGGGGGAAACAAGTACATTCGCACTTCATGTTCCTCAAACTGCATTCAAGTATCCTCACAAGCATGAAAGGTTCTAAACTGTTCGCTGTTCTGGCGATTGCTTCTGCCGCTTTCCTTGGCTCCACCTTCAAGGCCCAAAACGCCCCGACCAAAATTGGTCTGGTCGATGTGGACGCCGTTTTTGCTGCTCATCCCAAATACAAAGATCTCACTGAACTTGGTGACAAAGCCAACGCCGAAATGGACCAGTTGAGAACCACCCTGAAACTTGCAGACCTGCAAACCAAGGCGGCTGCTGCCAATGCTTCTGCCAAAGAAAAGCAGGATTTTAAGACGGCCAAAGACGCCTATGACGCTGCCGCAAAAAAATGGCAGACACAGATCAGTGCTGTTCAGGACCCGGTGGACACCGATGTCAACCGCGCAATTGCCAACGTGGCCAAAGCCCAGGGGTTCAGCGTGATCCTCAGCCGCAATGCTGCAGCCAAAACTGGGCTGGTGATTTACGCCGACGAGCAGGCCACCAACCTGACCTCTGATGTGATGAAAGCGCTGAAATAATGCGCCGTGCCCTTCTCACTCTGACGCTGCTGCTGGCAGGTCCGGGTCTGGCCCAGAACACCTCAACCAAAATTGGTTTCATTGATGTGGACAAGGTCAAGGCCCAACATCCTTCCTACAAGGTGATCAGCCAGCTCGAGAAGGAGGCCGCCAAGGCCCTTGATCCGCTCCGCAAGAAGATTGTCAGTCTGCAGAACACCGTGGGCACCAAAAAGCCCACCAGTGCTCAGGAGAAGCAGTACAAGGACCTGCAGACGCAGTACAACACCACTGCAGACAAGTACCAGAAGCAGCTGAAACCCAAGCTGGATGCCATGGCCAAAAGCATTGATGCTGCAATCAAGAAAGTGGCTGTGGCCCAGGGGTTCAAGATTGTGATGAACAAAGCTGTGGCGGCCTCTTCTGGCATGGTGGTCTATGCAGACGAAAAGTCCACCGATCTGACCGCTGCTGTCATCAAAGCCCTGAAGTGATCTCCTGCACAACAGAACACCCGGAAGTCCGGGTGTTTTTTGGTTTCAAGTGCAATAATGACTGATCATGAATGGTGCTCTTGATGGCCTGGATTTTCTGAATGTGAACCTCTCCCTGATCAATGCAGGACTGTTTCTGCTGCAGCTGATCTGGAGCATTTTCTTTCTGCGGTCCCCCAGGGTGCCCGCAGGATTTCACTACCTCAATTACCTGATGTACCTGTTGACCGGTGGGGCAGTGCTGCTGCACTTCTACACCACAGCTTCCGGTCATGGGATTCCTTCTGGCCGGACAGGTGCCCACCTCAGGTATGTGATCTGCCAGTTGCTGACGGTGGTGGCTGCCCACCTGCTTTCCACAGGCAAACTCACCGAAGCGAAGGTTGGAACCCGATTCATGTGGCTGATCACCCTCTTTGGTCTGGGGGTGGCTTTTGAGGCTGCAAGGGTCTACGTCACCCAGATGGTGCAGTGACCTGACCCCATGAAGGAAGTGTTTCCCCACATCCAGCAGGTTTTTGGTGAGGTGAAGGTACTGGAATCCAGCCCTTTTCCCAGCGGCATGGCTTTCCCGATCCATCGTCTGAAGCTCAGGACCCCTGAAGGACCTCTGGATGTGGTGGTCAAACTCTACCCTGCTGGTTTTCAGGCCGCTTTTGAAAGAGAAGCCCGGGCCTTACAAACCCTGCCTGTGCATCAGGTGCCTGTCCCTGAATTGCTGGGCACATCAGAACTTGCAGACAGCAGTGCCCTGGTCATGGAATGGATTGAGGGCTGTCCGTTGATGGATCTGCTGGATCAGGAGGGCTGGATGCAGCGTTTTGTGGAGCAACTGGTGCAGATTCACCTGCCAGTTGAAACGCTGCAGCTTCAAAACAGAAGTGAACATGCTGAACGCTGGCACTCTCGTTTTGAAAATGGTTTTCAGAGCCAGTACGCAGGGGTTCTGGCCTGGGTGGAACAGCACTTACAAGATGCTGCTGCACTGGGTCCAGTGCTGCTCCATCAGGATTACCATCCCTGGAATGTGCTGGTGCGTCCTGCTGGAGGTCTGGTGGTGCTGGACTGGGACTGGTCGGTGGGAGACCCGCGTGAAGATGTGGCCTGGACCCGCTTCATCCTGCAGAAAGCCAGCCGTCCTGAGCTGGCAGAAGACTTTACACAAGGTTACTGTGCCCTGGTTCCCGAAGCCCGCGATCACCTTGAAGTGTTTGATGTGCTGGCCCACCTGAGATGGTTGCAGATGCTGGACCGACCCTCGGCCAGGGGACCCATCACCGAAGAGATCCGGCAGTGGATTGAGCATCTGAAAGCAGAAACCCACCAGTTGATCCAGACCATCACCGGGATTTCTGTGACACAGGGCAACTGACCTCAAAAAGCCCTCTGGATTTCCAGAGGGCTGGCAAGGGCTTCAGATATTTGGTGCTTCAGTCATTTGAGGTAGGTCAGTCCAGTGCGGTCCACCACTTTGCCAGGAGCAGGGGTCATTGCAGTGCTGAGCACATACACCCTCAGGTTGCCCTTCCCTGGTGCGTTGATGGAAAGTGACCCGTTGCTGACGGTTTTCACATCTCCGGTGACTGCATCGGTGTAGGTGCCATTGGGAATCCCGGTGAAGGTGGCGTCTCCTGACACAGCAACCAGTGCAAAGCTGTCTGTGGTGCTGCTGGTGAACCTGCGCTTGAAGGCCATGGCCCCACCAGAGACCCCTTCCAGGCTGTACTGGCCTTTCTGGAGGGCCGGGACAGCACGGCGGATCAGGTTGAGCTGTCGGATGTGCTGGGCCAGGGGGTGCTCCAGCGTGGTGGCAAGGTTGCCCGTGGCCCCGCTGTATTTGCCGAAGTTGCTGACGCTCACAGATCCTGTGATGTTGTTGCCAAAATAGGCCCTTCCGGTCTGTTCGAGGGGTTTGTTGGGGCCCACATCGATGACCATGCCCTTCTTGAACTCCACTTCAGAGCCGTAGTACAGGGTGGGGATGCCACGGAAGGTGAACATCAAACTCAGGTTCTCGGCCCACACGTCCTGGCCCAGACTGAACCGCTGGTTTTCGGGAGCACCATCTGGAGCATAGTCGTGGCTGTCCACGTAAGTCACGTTCCAGGTGGCGTCTGCATAGTACTGGTCTCCTCCAGTGGCCACACCGAAAGCATCTCTGGCATTGGCAAAATTCCAGTGCATGGGGAAGTCGATGACATCCATGCCGCCACGCAGGCTGTTGTTGACTGCACGGTAATTGTTGCCGTTCAGGAGGTGGTTGGTGCTCGTGGGCTGGGTGGAGACGCTGGTGTTGTCGTTCCAGTGCTGCAGGGTGGAAGCTTCATTGACCAGACGATCCGTGCTGCTCCAGGGATAGGATTTGCTCTCGGCCCAGGTGTAGAAGGGGGTGGAGACGGCAGGAATGCCGCTGTTCCAGACCTGACGGTAACGGGTTGCGACCTCTCCGAACATGTAGAAGTTCGGTCCGCCTCTGGCTTTGAAGGCCGGGTTGAAGACCTTGTTGAAAGTGAGCCTTGAGATGTGCTTGACCGTGTCCACCCGGAAGGCATCCACACCCATGTCAATGTACTTGTTGTAGGCGTCAACAATGTAGTTGTAGGTGGTGGGATTTTCGGTGTTGAGGTCCACGGCATCTCCGGCAATCTGTCCGGTCTGCACGGTGTAGCTTTCCCAGGACAGAGACTTCTCGTGGTGGTAGATGCCAGAGGTGTCCTTGCTGTCCTCTTTCATGGCAGTGATGCGGGCCTGATACTGGGCGGCAGGGGTCAGGGTGCTGTAGTTGGAGGGCAGCAGTCCAGCAGGGGCAATGTTCAGCAGGTTCGCAGCGGTGTCAGGTTTGGTGGGGTCTTTCTTGAACATGGGGTAGAGGTTCTCTTCCCCGAAGTTGCCCGTGTGATTAAAAACCACGTCCTGCACGATTTTCATGCCGCGCTTGTGCACTTCGTCGATCAGGGTCTGGTAGCTGATGCCCTGCGAGAGGTATCTGGGGTCCACTTCTTTGAAGTTGCTGGCGTGGTAGCCGTGGTAATCGTAGCCGGAGATGTTCTTGACCACAGGTGTGACCCAGATGGCACTGAATCCCAGGGCTTTGATGTAATCCAGCTTTTCAATGAGGCCTTTGAAGTCTCCCCTCCAGCAGGGGTCTCCGGTGTTGCCTGCCGTACCGTCATCCCAGCAGTAGGTGTTGTTGGAAGTGTCCCCATCGTAGAAACGGGTGGTCATCACGAAATAGATGGACTCTTCACGGAAGTCGGTGCGGGCTGCAGGTTGCAGGGGCACTCCAGAGGTGGTCAGGCCCGTGGATTCGGTGCCTGTGCTGTTCACAGCGACCACTTTGAAGTTGTAGGTGCTTCCTGCAGTCAGACCACCCACAGTGTAACTGGTGGCATTCTTGTCCAGGGGTGTGGAGGTGGCCAGAGTATAATTGCTTTCGCTGCTGAGTTTGCGGTACACCTTGTAACCTGTCACCTGACAGTCACTGGAGGCCGTCCAATTGAGTGTAAAACTGTTGGGGCCAGCAGAGCCATTCAGGCTGCCAGGGTTGCCCACGGGCCCGGTGGTGCAGGCCGGTGGGGTGGCTGTGACCACCACACCAGAGGACTCGGTGCTGCCATCGGTGCTGGTGATTTTGAAGTGGTAGGTGGTGCCTCCAGTCAGCCCGGTGGAGATGTACGAGGTGGACGTGGACCCGAGGGTACCCTGCAGGGTGTAATTGGTTTCGGCACTGGTCTTGCGGTAAACCCGGATGCCACTGACCCGGCAATCACTGGGTGCAGTCCAGGTGAGTTGAACCTGTCCGGTGGTGGCATTTCCTGCAGCATTCGTGGGATTGGTCAGGGCTCCAGAGGGGAGGGTGGGTGCTGTCACCCATGACATGGTGTTGCCGTCGTACCAGCCATCTGCTGTTCGGTTGGTGAGGTCAGCCGTTTTTGCTGCGGTGTTCGCAGGGTCCACGAACAGTGCATTCACGTTGGTGGCCCCACTGAAGGTGTATCTGGACCAGCCGCAGCCTTCGGGTGTGGTGGCCACACCTGGCCAGGTGGTGTTGGCCATGGCCGGGCTTGCTGTGACAGACCAGTAATGAATGTTGGCGTTGCTCCATCCTGCAGGTTTCTTGAAATGCAGGGTGATCCCACCTGGAGGTGTGACAGGGGTGGCTGTTGCAGTGGCTCCGCTGGATTCGGTGCCTGCGCTGTTGACCGCCACCACTTTGTAATTGTAGGTCGTGCCATTGGTCAGACCTGTTGCGGTGTAGGTGTTGGTGGTTTTGGCCAGAGCAGTGGTGGTCAGCAAAGTGTAGGTGGTCTGGGCACTGGTCTTCTGGTACACCTTATAACCTGTCACCTGACAGTCTGCAGAGGCCGTCCAGGTCAGCTTGACCTGTTTGTCGCCCGCCGTGCCTGTGAGGGCTGTGGGGTTCCCCACTGTGGTGGTGTTGCTGCACACAGGTGAGGTGTCACTCCAGGTGCTGCTCGAAGGGTCGTACCAGCCTTCCTTGACCACCCTATAAAGGTCTCCGGTTTTCTGGGCTGTGTTGTTTCCATCGACAAAGAGCAGATTGGCCGAAGAGGCATTTGCGAAACTGTATTTGAACCAGCCATTCCCTTCGTCGATCATGGTGACGCCTGGGAAAGTGCTGTTGGCAATGGTGGGTTGTGCTGCGACATTCCAGAAGTGGATGTTGGCTTTCCCCCAGCTGGCAGGTTTCTTGAAGTGCACAGTCAAACCTGCTCCGGCCACATCGGGGTTGGTCTCGTACCAGGTGGTGCCATTGAACCAGCCATCGCGGTTGCGGGACAGGTCAGCGGTTTTCTGGGAGGTGTTGCCAGGGTTCACAAAGAGCAGGCTGCTGGAGGTGGCATTGGGCAGGGTGTAGGTGTACCAGCTGTTTCCTTCACTGGTCATGGACAGTCCAGGCCAGGTGGTGCCTGCCAGTGCCGGAGAGGCAACGGTATTCCAGTAATGGATGTTGGCTCCGGTCCAGGTGGAGGGCTTTTTGTAATGGACCTGCAACCCTCCTGCGGCGTTGCTCTGGACCTGCTCCAGTGTGGAGGTCTGGCTTGAGCAGGAACTCACCACCAGTGCGAGGGTGAGCAAGAAAGCCCCTCCCATCATGCGTTTGTGCATCATGCTTTCCTTTCAGCCCAGGTGAGGGCAGGCGGCAGGAGTTCTGCCCCATCCTCAGATGACGGCTGGTTGTGATTTGGTATGGCTTGATTAAATACCTGCAGCAGAACGAAGTCAAGGCATTTCTGGAACTGCTTCCAGAAATGTCCATACGCCTCATCTTTCTCATGTCGGCAGTGTGTCTGTATTGTGATAGTTATTTATGTTTGGATTTCTCTGTCCATCTGTCGAATCGATACTCTTCATGGCAAGAAAACAGCCTGTACAAGGCTTTCTGGACGACTGGATTTTGAATTCGTTCTCAAAAAGCAGCACCTGAGAAGAACTCTGTAAGACAATTCCTGCAGAATGGGAAGAACAGAAACATCTGAAAACCCTCAAAGATTAAGACCAGATGAAGATCTGGCCCTCTGCCCCTTTCCCTTTCCAGCTTGGTTTTTTCTGGAAACAAAGATTTTTGATGAAAGTAAGGTGAGAAATCCGTCTTTTTCGGATCTGGCGCAGAAAACCGCCGTAATTCTTTCAGAAAGCCCTTCAGGGGCTACAGGACAGCTTTTCGCTTTTACACATTTCAGAAAAACCCCTGAAATCTTGAAAGAATTTCTGAATGCCCGGGTTTCTTTCGGAAATTTCCACCAACAGGGTCAAACGTGAAACGCCATCAAAAATAATTTTTCGTTGTTCTGGGCGAATATTTTGCAATACTCGAAAACTTTAACAACAATTTGAGCAAACGCTCTCTTGACAACGCTTTCAAATCATGATTCACTATATGCACACCAACTGAAAGATACCTGAAAGCGTGTTCCAAAGGGGGACCGTGTGCGCGAGACTGTGACCTTAAACCATGTTGCCCGAGAAGCTGGAGTTTCCCCCAGCACCGTCTCGCGGGTGATCAATGGCACCGCCCAGGTGGCCCCTGAAAAGCACAAAGCTGTTCTGGAAGCCATTCAGCGCCTCGGGTACAGCCCCAACGTGCTGGCCAAAGGTCTGGCCCAGGGCAAATCCCTCAGCATTGGTGTGGTGACCCAGGAAATCTCCAGTCCTTTCTATGGAGAAATCCTCAAAGGCATCGAGCAGGGTCTGGACGGCAGTCCTTACCACCCCATTTTTGCCAGTGGACACTGGCGTGCAGACCGCGAGAAAGAAGCCCTGCGTGTGCTCAGTGGCAGACGCGTGGACGCCATGATCGTCCTGGACGGTCTGGTGCCCGAGCGTGAACTGATCCTGCTGGCCAAG
>NZ_BJXB01000027.1 GCF_007990775.1 Deinococcus cellulosilyticus NBRC 106333 = KACC 11606
ATTCACCTCGGACAACCGTACGGTGCCAGTGGTGATTGCGAACTACTCTGGAGCGTCGCAGTTTGAGTTGCCGTGGGCGAACATCATGGCGGCGTCTATTCTGGTGACGGTGCCCCTGATCATCCTGGTGCTGATTTTCCAGAGAAACATCATCTCCGGTCTCACCTCCGGCGCTGTCAAAGGCTGAACGGAGCCCTCAAGATTTCGAAACCCACCGCAAGGTGGGTTTTTTCATCTCAGAATTCAGGCTCCAGACACGGTTTCTGGAGGGCCTGATCTGCGAGCTTGCGGGCCAGCACATTCTGGTTGGCCTGTGGTTTGATGATTCCCACCACACAGGCCGATTTTGAGGTGATCTTGCTGACCACCAGATATGAGGTGATGAGGCTGCCATCTTCTGGATTTTCACTGGCGTTGTAACGCAGAATCAGGGCCACAGGAAGGTTTTTTTGTACCCTCCATTCTGCTTTTGGTCCCAGAGAGGAAAACCCTGAAGACACTCTGGAGATCAGGTCCAGAGTGGAGAGGTGCCCATCCGGGTACTGCACCTGAACGTTGCTTCTCAGGTCCCCTTCGCTGACTTCCAGGCGGTATTTTCCCACCCCAGGGCAGCGTTGCCTTATGAACTCACCTGGCCCCGTGTGCTGCTCCAGTGTGATGCAATCCCGGGCATTCAGTGAGGTGTAAATGCTCTGTGTCCTGAGAGACTGGGCTGTTGCATGTGGCACGAGCAGACCCAGCAGCACCACCAGAGAAAGTTTCATGAAATCATTTTACTGCGAACGGATGGAGCTCTCTGTGCTCAAAGGAGCAGGATGAAATGTTTTCTGTCAAACTGAACTGTGCTGTGTCATCATTGATCCACACAAAAAGAACTGCACGTGGCCTGGATGTCCTGACCGTATCTCATGCTTTGCTCGGCCAAAAGCACTGCAGTGGTTTTGGCGAACATCAATAAAATCTGCAGCTGCCAAAACAATTTCAGAACTGAAAATAGACATCTTCGACCGAAATAGACAGTCGACCTTGAATTGTGCGATTTCACACTTTAAGATGTTGAGCGGTTAAAATATGAAAAAATCTCTTGCTTTTGCTCTGCTTCTCCTCTCCACCAGTCAGGCCCAGAACATCCGTCAACTTGGAATGGGTGGTGTCTTGCTCCCCGAGCAGGATGTGGCATATCACAATCCTGCCTTTTATGGATTTGAGCGATATGATGTGGACACCAGTTACGCTTTTCCCCTGGGAGCCCTGCAAGCTTACCGCATGAGCCAGCAGTCGAACAGTGGCACCACCGATCTGCTGATGTTCGACAAGGTGTTCCATCCGCTGGAGTGGAGCTTTGCTGTTGGCCATGAGAATGTGATTCCAAACGATGGCTCAGCCAACGCTCGATTCTTCACCTGGGCAGATGGATGGAATGCCTCCCAGCACAACCACACCCTGATCCCTTTCGATCTGGCTTTCTCTGTGGCCCCCTCATGGTATCTGGACGTCACCCCCAGCATTCGGGCTTACGTGGGAGATTTGAAGTTCAGTGACAATTACCGTGAAGTTCCAGAAGGTGGCAAGCTGAAACCCAATCAGGTGTACACCGGTGCTTTTGAAGGGGGATACCGCTCCTCCATCGATGCTGGGGTGTCCTACCTGCCCGTGCTGTCCGAGGAACAGGACATGAAACTGTATGGTGGGGTGCGCAACCGCTTCAGCCTTGGATTGTTGAGGGTGCAGGGCAGTGTGCAGGACAGAACCGTCACAGACATCAATGGGGACCGGGTGGATGCCCTCAGCAGCAGCAAAGCCGAACTTTTCGCCAATGTCGATCCCTACCGTCCAGGCTTCGGGGTGCACCTGGATGCGGGTCTGATGGCCAACATGAAAGATTTCACCTTCGGGGTGGGGGTGCGCAACCTGCTGCAATACGAAGCCTGGCAGGGAAGCCGCAGTGTCACCGAAGGGAACAAAACCACCACCTCACATGCCACCTTTGTGGAACCCATTTTTGCTCCAGAAGTCCTGCTGAATGCTGCTTATGAGCTGCCCTCGGGGGACAGCAAGTGGATTCTGGGTGCGGACACGGCCTTTGGGGTGAATCAGGACCTGGCCCTGCATGTCGGTGCTGAATACCAGAACGGAAGCATGCAATACCGTGCCGGTGTGGGATACGAGAAAGGCCTGCAAATCGGTGTGGGTCTTGGAGCAGACCTGGGAGACCACTTCAAGGTGGACCTTGCCCTCACCGGACACCAGGCGGTGATCACCCGTCAATTTGTGGTGGGTGTGGCTGTAGGAGCGAAAATCAAGTTCTGAGGGTCAGATGCTCAAGTTTGAAAGGAGTGGGGGATGAACCCCACTCCTTTTTGTCCCAAAGCACATGCCCATGGAACGCTGCATGTCTTAAAATCAAAATGTTCTGGAGGAAGAAGCAAACATGATCAGGCGAAACATCCAGTGGTGGAATCCCCTGAGACCGTCTTACATCCCTGCCATTCTGCTGGCCCTTTCCTGGCCGCTTTTGTGGGCCTGGATTTTGCTGGACTGGCTGGTGTTCAATCCCTTCAGATTGTTTGACAACCCCAGAGACAACACCTACAACGTGTTGCTGGATGTTTTTCTGGTGGTCAGCTGGATTTCTCCTTTGCTGGCCTTATGGACGTACCGCACCAGGGGATGGCACTGGAGTGCAGCCCTCTTCCTGCTGGCTTTCGGTCTGTTTCTGATTGCTTCTTTCCTGCTGTGATGCTGCAAAAAGCCCCGGTTTGTCCGGGGCTCTGGCTGATGGCTGATGGCAGATGGCTGAACGCTGACGGCTTTTAAATCAGGTTTGGGGTTTCTTTCAGGTGGGCGAGGTGCTCGGGGATGTCCTGGGTGGGGCCATCATTCATGAACACCTGCTCGGCCTTGTAACTGCTGCGCACCAGAGGACCGGACACCACTTCCAGGAAACCGAGTTCCATGCCGATCTTCTGCACCTCATCAAACTCCTGGGGGGTCCAGTATTTCTCAACAGGCAGGTGGTGGCGGGTGGGGCGCAGGTACTGTCCGAAGGTGATGATGTCCACTCCGGCGTCACGGCAGTCTTTCATGGCCTGCACGACTTCTTCGAGGGTTTCACCGAGGCCCAGCATGATGCTGGTCTTGGTGTACACATCAGGACGGTACTGTTTGGCGTGGGCCAGCACTTTCAGGGTCTGACGGTAACTGGCGCGGATGTCCCGGACCGGGTGAGTCAGGCGTTCCACGGTTTCCATGTTCTGGGCGTACACGTGCACGCCAGAATCCAGAATCATCTCGACGCATTTCAGGTTGCCCTGAAAGTCCGGAGTCAGGGTTTCCACCTTGGTCTGGGGATTCATCTTGATGATCTGCTCGACGGTGCGGGCAAAGTGGTAAGCGCCCCCATCAGGCAGATCGTCCCGGTCCACGCTGGTCAGCACCACGTATTTGAGGCTCATCAGCTTGACGGACTCTGCGACATTGTAAGGCTCCATCACATCCAGCTTGCCCTGCGGGTTGCCGGTGTCCACGGCGCAGAAACGGCAGGCGCGGGTGCAGATGTGACCCATCAGCATGAAGGTTGCGGTGCCTCTGGACCAGCATTCCCCGATGTTGGGGCACATGGCTTCCTCGCACACCGTGTGCAGCTTGTGGTCCTTCACAATGCCCTTGGTGTGCTGGTAGATGTCCCCACTGGGCATGCGGACCTTCAGCCATTCGGGTTTCTTCTCTCTGACGGGTTCGGCATTCTTGCGATAAATGCCGTTCTTGATGTACCGGGGTTCGCTCATAATCCCTCTTTTTTACAATTCAGGAAACGAGAAATCGTACTCCTGAAAGGTCTGCCGGAAGTCTTCTGCGACAAAGTTCTTGACTTCCTGCATATTGATTTCACGCCCGAGCAGTTTCTGCAGGCTGGTGACGCCCCTGTCCTGAATGCCACACGGAATGATGTAGGAGAAGTGGTCCAGGTTCGTGCTGACATTCAGGGCGAAACCATGGAACGCGACATGCTTCTGGATGGCCACGCCAATGGCGGCAACTTTCTCATCGCCGACCCATACGCCAGCGTACCCCGGAGAGCCACTCGCTTCAAGCCCGTACCGTGCGAGTGTCTTGATGAGTGCCCCCTCCAGCAGCCTCAGGAAATCCCTGACCCTGCGGCCCACCGGGAAGATGGGGTAGCCCACCAGCTGTCCGGGTCCGTGGTACGTCACGTCTCCGCCCCGTTCAATGGCATGCACAGAGATGCCCTGTCCTGCCAGAAATTCACGGGGCACAATGATGTTCTCGCCCTCTTTGGCCTTGCGCCCCAGGGTCAGCACAGCGGGATGCTCGACCAGCAGCAGCGTGGGCTCCATCTCCCTTGCTGCCACCTTGCCATGCACCTCGTGCTGGACGTCTAAGGCTTTCAAATACTCGAGCGTTCCCAGGTCGGTCACGCGAAATGTTTCACTCACGTTAAGCATTCTAATGGTTTTGGGGAGGGGACAGTGGGAGGCAATGAGCAATTCATGCAGAAAGCAGAAAGCAGAAGGCAAAAGGCAAAAAGTGCTTAAGCTTGAGCATCCTGTGCTTTCTGCCTTGGCCTTCAGCCTTCTGCCAGACCGCCACATATCCGACAGCATCTCATCCTGGAATATGATGGGTTTAAGTTATGGACAAAGAAAAACTGTACATGATCGGCGGATTTCTGCTTTTTGGAATTTCTGGATACCAGGCCTGGGCGTTTCATGGTGGGGTGGTGCACTGGCTGGGTGGGTTGCAGTTTGTCGGGTCCGTGGTTTACCTGGCCTGGTACCTGTCGAAAAGCCTGAGCCTGCAGCAGATGATGCCCGCTCTTTGGGTGCTGTGGGCGGTGGGTCTGGTGGCCTGGATGCTGGATTTCTCCAGAGGCAATCCTGCATTCATTTTTGCCCTGCTTTTGTGGGGACTTGCCTTGCAGGACGATCAGAGAAAATCCCGTACCAGTGGGCGGGTTAAACATAAGGAGATTTCCCGGTCTTGATTTAGGTAAAAACATAATATACAATGGTGGGTATAGAAATCAGCTGTGCCTGAGAGGAGAAAACCATGACAGCAGTGCCTAGAAACAAGACGCAGAATTATGCCACACCCTACCCCCAGGAGCATACTGAACCCATGATTGAACTGCACCTTACAGGCATTCTGGGAACCAAGATCACTGTCCACGTGAAAGACGAAGATGAAATGCTCCGCGTCATGCGCCAGTATGGCCGCCGGGGCTGGACCAGTGGTGAGATCCCCGCAGGCGGGCTGATTCTTCCCCTGTCCATGGCCGACACCTTCGACTGGTCCCTGATCGGTGCACGCGAGTTCACCAATTCTGAGGGCGAGAAGAGCGTCTACCACAAAGGCCAAGTCTACAAGCGCCGTGAACTCGAAGAGGTGGACACCAAAAAGCTCAAGCTCCCCAGAATTGTGAAATACTCTCGCGGAGCCCGTCCCACCGACCCCGAGCACCTCAAAGAAGGCGAAGAGTCCGTGCGTTATGTCACCCTCATCACCTTCAGAGGCAATGGTCGTGCTCTGGAAGCCTTCCAGAACCCCGAAAAAGTTGCCGAACAGCAACAGAACCAGAACCCGTAAATCGTCATTGCTTCCCCCAAGGATGCGCCCCCCAGCTGCAACTGGGGGGTTTTGTTTTTGGAGCAGAAGACAAAAGGCAAAAGGCAAAAAGTGCTAAAGCTCAAGCGTTCCATGCCTTCTGCCTTGGCCGTCAGCCTTCTGCCATAAAGCTGACCGCTGCCTACGCCAAAACCCCCATCCCACACAGAGCACGACATGCTACCCTTCTTGGGTTTTCCCCAATCAACAAGGAGGCACATGACGGTTTTCTGGGAGATCATGGTCAGGGCGTATCAGCGGCAGATCACTTACCGGGCGGCGGCCATTGCGGGGCTCACCACCAATCTGTTTTTCGGGTTCATCAAGGCGGCGATGGTGGTGGCGTTCTACCAGAACACCTCCAGCCTGTCTGGGATGGATGAGAAGGCTGCGGTGACTTACACGGTGGTCACGCAGGCCTTGCTGGGTTTCCTGAGCATTTTCGGCACGTTTGACCTGATGCGCACGATTTACCGGGGGGAGGTGGCCACGGACCTCCTGAAACCCATTTCCTTTTTTGGGCTGTGGATGGCCCGGGATTTCGGGCAATCGGTGGCGCAACTGGTGCTCAGGGGCAGTGTGATCCTGCTGGTTTACGGGCTTTTCATGGACATGGATTTTCCTTCAAGCCTGATGCAGTGGGTCTGCACGATTGTGTCTCTGCTGCTGGGGTGGACGGTGTGGTTCACCGTGCGTTTTCTGGTGAACCTGACGGCTTTCTGGTCTCCTGATGCCAGAGGGATTGCCCGGCTCTGTTATGCGGTCACCATGTTCCTGTCCGGTCTGCTGATGCCCCTCAGGCTGTATCCGGAGTGGGTGCAGGAGTTCGCTGCCTGGACTCCCTTCCCGTACGTCCTGAACACACCGATGGAGGTGTACACCGGGGTGATTTCGGGAATGGACCTTCTTCCTGCTCTGGCCTTGCAGGTTTTATGGCTTGTGGTTCTGCTGCTCCTCACCCAGGTGATCTGGAATCAGGCCAGCAGACGCCTGATGGTTCTGGGAGGCTGAAATGCACACCTTCTCTGTTTACCTGCGCCTGATTCATGGCCTGGTGCGCAGCCAGATGCAGTACAGGGTGTCTTTCGTGATGGACCTGATCGCCACCACGTTCTACACGGTGGTGGAGTTTGCCTCTCTGGTGCTGATCCTCACCAGGATTCGCACGCTGGGAAGCTGGAGCATTCCCGAGATCACCCTGCTGTACGGTCTGGCAGAGTTGTCCTTTGCCCTGATGGATCTGGTTTTCGCAGGGTTTGATCCTGCCATTTTTGGAGCATTCATCCGGCAGGGGAGCCTGGACCAGCTCATGCTGCGCCCGGTGAGCCTCACTGCGCAGGTGATGGGTTCGGATTTTGGCCTGAGGCGTCTCGGGAAGTGCCTGATGGGTCTGGGCATCCTGCTTTATGGGGTGTGGGCTTCGGGAATCGACTGGACGCCCGAAAAAGCCCTCTTCCTGGTGCTGGTGCTGGTCGGGATGGTGTTGTTCTTTGCGGGGCTTTTCATGATTGGCTCGACCATCACCTTCTGGACGGTGGATTCCGTGGAGGCCATGAACCTGCTGACCTACGGGGGCCGCGCCATGATCCAGTACCCGATGAGCATTTATCAGGACTGGCTGCGCAGGATCTTCACTTTTGTGGTTCCGGCCATCTTCCTGAATTACTACCCGGTGCTGTACCTGCTGAACAAACCAGATCCATTCGGCATGCCCACCTGGATTCACTGGCTCTCGCCTGTGGTGGGTTCAGGCACTTTTCTGCTGGCGGTGCTGTTCTGGCGTTACGGCATCCGGCACTACCAGAGCACAGGCACCTGAAGGGAGCGAACCATGATTGAAGTCGAGAACCTCTCCAAACACTTCCACATTCGCAAGCACCACAAGGGGGCTTTTGCAGGCTGGAAGAATTTCTTCACCCGTGAATCCACCCTGCTCAGAGCCGTGGACGGGATCTCGTTCAGCATCCAGAGAGGGGAGACTGTGGGCTACCTCGGTCCCAATGGGGCAGGGAAATCCACCACCATCAAGATGCTTTCGGGACTCCTGTTCCCGACCTCAGGCAAGGTTTCCGTGGGCGGCCTGGTGCCCTGGCAGAACCGCAAAGCCTACGTGTCCAGAATCGGGGTGGTCTTCGGACAGCGCACCACCCTGTGGTGGGACCTCCCGGTGATTGAATCCCTGGAGCTCTTCCAGCACATCTATAAAGTGCCTGCAGAGCGCTTCAGGAGCAACCTGAAAGAATTTGAAGACCTGCTCGGCCTCAAAGAATTCATGCACACCCCGGTGCGTTCCCTGTCCCTGGGGCAGCGCATGCGTGCAGACCTGTGCGCGGCCCTGCTGCATGACCCTGAAATCCTCTTTCTGGATGAGCCGACCATCGGTCTGGACATCCTGGCCAAAGAACGCATCCGCGAATTCATCCTGCATGTGAACCAGCAGCGGGAAACCACCGTGCTGCTGACCACCCATGACCTTTCCGATGTGCAAACCCTGTGCCAGCGGGTGATGATCATCGACCACGGGCACCTGCTCTACGATGGGGACATCCCAACCCTGCAAAAACGTTTTGGGGGCGAGCGTGAACTGATCGTGGACTTTGCCGAAACCTACCCGGATGTCAGCATTCCCGGGGCAAAGGTAGGAAAGTGGGACCATACCCGGGTCACGTACACCTTCAAAGACATTGCTGCTTCAGAACTGATCCGCAGGATTTCAGAGCGGTACAGCATTGTGGACCTCACGGTGAAAGAACCGGACATCGAGGGGACCATCAGGAACATCTACCAGCACGATCTGCTCTCGGCTCCTGTATAGCCCACCCTCATTTTGAAAACGTTTTCAAATCACAATGGAACAGAGGAGTCCAAACATGTCCATTCAGGCCCTGCTGCCAGAGATTGAACCCCATCTGGCCCGTCCTTTCGAGATTGAACCTCTCGATGGGGGGTTCACCAACCAGACCTACAAGATCACAGGTCTGAACCGGACCCTGGTCCTGAAACAGGTGGGACGGCAGCAGAACATCCTGGGACTGGACCCCCAGCAGGAAGTTCTGGCCTTGCAGCGTGCTTCAATGGCAGGCATCGGACCCAGGGTGATTCACCACAGCCAGCAGGGAAATTTTTTGCTGATGGAGTTCCTGCAGGGAAGCCTGATTGAAGCAGCAGACCTGAACCGTCCTGAAATCCTCAGGGCCATTGTCGGGCAGGTGCAGGCCGTGCACCAGATGCAGGGCATTGCCCGAGCATGCAGCCCTTACCACCTGGTTGAGCGTTATCTTCAGGGGGCAAGCGAACTGGGGATAAAGATCCCCCATCAGATGGCAGGTTTCCTGAGGCGCATGGAGGGAATTGAGAAGCGCCGGAGCAGGGACCACACTTTCACCAGGGTGTACTGCCACAATGACCTGTACCGTTTCAACATCATGCAGACCCCGCAGGGCATCCGTCTGCTGGACTGGGAGCTCTCCGGGGTGGGAGATGCTTTCTTTGATCTGGCCACCCTCTCCTTCTCCAACCGTTTCAGCAGAGAGCAGGATGAAAACCTGATCTTCCTGTACTTCGGATGCTGCACCCCGGACCTGATGCAGGCCTTGCAGGACATGAAATTCATGAACATGCTGCGCGAGATCGGGTGGGCCCTCCTGCATGCCGGGCTTGAACCTGAGCAGGTGAACCACCAGATGGATTACCTTTCATGGGCACACACTGTGGTGCAGAGATTGCAAGAGGGGCACCTTGACCTCTAGCCTTCCCATGTCAGAATGAAAGCGCTGACAAATCTTCACTTTTCTTTTCACATCTGTGGCCAGATGCCCAGATTCAGACCGGACAAAGGAGTCTTCACATGCAATATCGCACACTTGGCGGAACCGGATACAACGTCTCGACCATCTCTTTTGGAGCCTGGGCCATTGGTGGCACCTGGGGCACCGTGAACGATCAGGAGAGCCTTGCTGCCCTGCACAGGGCCCTGGACCTGGGTGTCAACTTCATCGACACTGCAGACGTGTATGGAGACGGGCACAGCGAGCGCCTGATTGCACAGCTTCGCAAAGAGCGCTCTGAACCCTTTTTTGTGGCCACCAAGGCAGGCAGACGCCTTCCCCAGCAGAGCAAAGCCGGATACACCCGTGAGAACCTGGAAAGCTGGATTGGCCGTTCCCTCAAAAACCTTGAAGTGGACACCATCGACCTGCTGCAACTGCACTGCCCCCACCCCGACGTGTACGCCTCTGACGAGGTGTTCTCCATTCTGGACGACCTGAAAAAAGAGGGCATGATCCGCCACTACGGGATCAGTGTGGAGACCGTGCAGGAAGCCCTGACGGGCATCCAGTACCCGGATGTGCAGTCGGTGCAGATCATCTTCAACATGTTCCGCCTGAAACCCGCCGAGCAGTTCTTCCAGGCGGCCCGGGAACGCAATGTTGGGGTCCTGGCCCGGGTGCCCCTCGCCAGTGGTCTCTTGACTGGAAAAATGAGCCGCCAGTCCCAGTTCGAGGCCGACGATCACCGCAGTTTCAACCGCAACGGTGAGGCCTTCGACAAAGGTGAAACCTTCTCTGGCGTGGATTACGATGTGGCCCTTGATGCTGTTGAGGAACTGAAAGCCATCAAACCCGAAGGCATGACCCTGGCCCAGTTTGCCCTGCGCTGGATCACCATGTTCCCAGAGGTCACCTGCGCCATTCCAGGGGCCAAAAACCCCCAGCAGGCCGAGAGCAACGCCGCTGCCGCAGACCTTCCCGAACTGTCTGCAGAAGTCATGCAGAAAGTGCAGGACATCTACGACCAGAAGATCCGGGCACTGGTGCACCAGAACTGGTAAAGAGCGGTCAGCCATCAGCTTTCAGCATCAGGAAGCAAAGGCCTGCGCCATCGACAACATGCCTGAGCGGTAAGGTGATTTTTGCCTTACCGTTTTGCCTTTTTCATTGCTCTGAGGTTCCCGTCCTGTTCACAATGCTGACGGCTGAACGCTGATGGCTGACGGCTTCAAAAGGCTGATTGCTGACCACTGATGGCTGACGGCTTCTGTACAATGTTCCCCATGAGCAAACAGGTCTCGCCCGAGATGAGGGCCAAATACGACGAGATTTTCATGCAGGTGATGCTGGGCACGCAGGCCGAGGCGCAGACCACGCAGCCCCAGGCTCCAGGGAATCTGGCAGCCATGTTTCACAAGCAGCAGGTGGCAGATGCATTGCAGCAGTGTGCTGTCCTGATTGCGGCCTGGAATCAGGGGGAGATTGACACGAAGGCCATCAGCAAGTGTGCTGCTGCCCTCAAAGGTCTGGGTCTGTCTGCTGCAGCAGAGCGCATCGAGAATCTGGTGAAAATCGACGAGGAATAGGTTGTAGAAAGGCTTTTCACAGGGTCCATCTGGATTTTTCAGATGGACCTTTTTGTTGTCTGCAGCATGAAAAAATTTTCGCGAAAACCGTTAGGGAAGCTGTAAGAGCAGACAGGGTATAAAGAGATCACCGAGGAGAGGACCATGAAAGCCGTGAAAAGCGTCGCTGTGCTCACAGATTACCTCTATCCCTACCAGAACAGCCTCATCGCTGGCATTCAGCATGCTCTGGAACATCACGGGGTTCCCTCCACCATTTTTGTGGGCCGGAACCTGAAAACCTCGAATGTGGGTGCCCTCCGGGCCAATGACATTTACGATCTGCTGGACCCGGAGCGGCATCTGGGCATCATTGTGCTGGCGGCCTCTGTGGGCGTGCACCTGAGCGACGCTGAGCTTTCAGAGTGGATGAAGGCTTACCATCCTCTGCCTGTGGTGAGCATCGGGCGGAAGATGGAGGGTGCTTCCAGCATCCTGCTGGACAACCGTCCGGCCATGCGTGAGCTGATGAAGCACCTGATCGTGCAGCGAGGATACCGCCATCTGGCGTTCATGCGGGGCCTTCCTGGAAACCACGACTCCGAGGAGCGGGAGCGGGTTTTCCGGCAGGTGATCCTGGAGCAGGGCCTGGTGTTGGATGAGTCCATGATCATGACGGGCCGCTACGCCTCATCCCTGGCTTTTCAGGAGATGACCCGCCTGCTGCAGCGTGCCCGTGAGCTTGATGCGGTGGTCTGTGCCAACGATGAGATGGCGGAGGGGGCCATCCAGGCCATCACGGCACTGGGCCTCAGGGTACCGCAGGACATTGCGGTGGTGGGTTTCGATGACAGCGAGGAATTCAAGCATGTGGTGCCCCCACTGACCACTGTACGCCAGCCTTTCTTTGAGCAGGGAGAGGAGGCTGGACGGAGGTTGCTGGAGATGGTGCTGGAAGGTGCGGCAGCACAGGACAGTTTCATCAGCCCACAGCTGGTGGTCCGGGAGTCCTGTGGTTCGGTGCAGATGGGTTCGGCCCTGCCCCAGCAAAGCGAGGTGTTCCGGGGGGTGCTGGAAATCCAGCAGGACCTGTTTGAGCAGTTTGAACAGGTGGCCACCTGCCCAGACAAACACCAGGCTTTTCTGACCCTCTGGAAGGACACGTTGCTCAGACGGGTGCATCTGGACCAGGAATTTTTTGTCTGGCGGGACGGCCTCAGTGGCTGTGTGCAGCGGGTGGGTCTCGCCTCAGGTCCTGAGCATCTGGCAGAGGTGCTGAAGCTGGGTTTTGCTGCACAGTCCATCCTGGCGAGCATCCTGCAGATGCTGCATTCCAGAAACCACCTGCTGGGCATCAACAGCACCAAGATGGCTCCAGAACTCTTTGCTGTGGACCGACACGACGACCTGTTCCGGGCATTGCAGGGATATCTGGAACACATGGGGCTCCGGCATTACATGCTGGTGCTTTATGAGTCCTACGAGTCGACCCCTGCTCCTTATGCCCATGTGACGCTGGCGGCGGGAACGTTGTGCCACATGGACGTGGGGGTGTTCTCCACGCGTGAACTTCTGCCAGAGAGCATGCAGGAGGAACTGTCCTGCGGGAGTCTGGTGATGTCCCCACTTTTTGTGAATGAAGTGCATTACGGATATCTGCTGTACGAGCCTCCTTCCTGGGGACGCTTTGATGAGGAGGGGCTCTGTCACACCCTCAGCCAGGCTTTGCAGCAACTGGAGCAGACCCTGGCCCTGCGCAGCTATGCCGAGAACCTGGAATTGCAGGTGCAGGTGCGCACCCGCGAACTGAAAGCGGAGGTCGCAGAGCGCATGAAGGCTGAGCAGGCCCTGCGGGAAGCCAATGCGGAACTGCAGCGTTTCGCGTTTCTGGACGGTCTCACCCAGATCTACAACCGGGCGGCTTTCAATGAGCACCTGCAGAGCCAGTGGGTGAACCACCTGCGCCACAATCGCGCCCTGTCTCTGATCCTGTGTGATGTGGACTTCTTCAAGAAGTACAACGACCATTACGGCCACCTGAAAGGGGATGAGTGCCTGAAGCGCCTGGCACAGGCCCTGGCCCGTTCGGTGCGCAACAGGGGAGACACGGTGGCCCGCTATGGTGGGGAAGAGTTTGTGATCATCCTCCCCGAAACCGATGAAACAGGTGCCTTGCTGGTGGCAGAGCGCATCCAGCATGAGGTGCAGCAGTTGCAGATCCTGCATGAGCGTTCTGAAATCGGGGCCAGCATCACGGTGAGCATTGGGGTGGCAACCCTGGTGCCCCAGGCTGGAATGTCTCCTGAAGAACTGATTCATCTGGCAGACCAGTGCCTGTATCAGGCCAAGCAGGCAGGGCGTGCCCGCATCATGCAACAGGTGATGACCGGGATCTGAAAGGGTCATTTGCTGGATGGCAGGGAGATGGATGCTCTGGAAAGTACACAGTAGATGGTTCACATTTGACAGCCGAATTTCAGGCCATCAGGGTTCATCAAACCGAGGGGTGCAGAGAAGACCGGGGGGAATCAGAACAGCAGAAGCACCTGTTTCTGTTTTTTTGTTTGACATCTGGCACAGGGTTTTTGTGGACCTCCATGTGCCTTTTGAAGTGGGCCGGGTGAATTTACTAACTAAAGCTCAGATCCATCTCCTTTCAGGGTGTTCATCTGGGATAAGGAACACCAAAATACTTTTTCTTGTTTGAGAAGATGAAATCGTCATTTCTGGTGCCAGGGAAACCGATTTTTCGAATTCTGAATTTCATGTACTGAGTCTAATTTTGCGGATGTGTCTTGCAATTCCGGGGGTTTCCTCTTATGCTTGATGCAATCGTTTACATCAGGGTTTGATCGGTGCCGGCAGGCATCTATCATGGGGTACGTCATGACCAGCAGAAGCCAAAACCGACCCAACATTCGTGCTGTCGCCAATCGGGCAGGTGTGTCCACGGCCACCGTCTCACGCGCCATCAACTCACCGGAGCGTCTGGACCCCGAAACCCTCAAACGGGTGATGCATGTGGTGCAGGAACTCGGTTACGTGCCCAACCTGACCGGCAGAAGCCTGGTGATGGGACGCACGCACGCTGTTGGTGTGGTGGTTCCCAACGTGGGCTGGCCCCTCTTTGCCTCCTTTGCCAGGGGCATCGAAATGGAACTGAATGCCTCGACTCTGATGCCGATCATCGTCTCCACCGATGACCTGAAAGACCGCGAAAAAGACGCTGCCAGAGCACTCGTGGAGCGGTCCGTGGACGGTCTGATCATCATTTCTTCCAACCTTGCTCCAGGCGAGCTTGAAAGGCTTGCCCCCAGCATGTTCCGCGTGCACATCAACCCCCAGATCGACGGGCACACGCACCAGATCCGGGTGGACGACGAGGCGGGCGGATACCTTGCCGCAGACCATTTCCTGAAAACCGGGCACAAACGCATTGCCCATGTGGCCGGGGAATTTCGCTCGGGCCGGGACCGTGCCCGGGGATTTTTAAAGCGCTTACATGAGGAAGGGCTGGAACCCTTCGCCCTGTACACCGGAGATTTCACTGTGGAAGCCGGAGAAAAAGGGGTTGAGAAAATCCTGGAAACTGGCCTTCCAGATGCCATTTTTGCCGCCAGTGACCTGATGGCTGTCGGGGTGTGCCGTGCCCTCAATCGTGCCGGGCTCAGGGTTCCTGATGCCGTCTCGGTGATTGGCTTCGACGACAACCCCATTGCTGCCCTGCTTGATCCACCCCTCACCACGTTGCGCCAGCTGGATGTTGAACTTGGACGCATGGCAGGCCGGATGTTTCTTTCCCTGATGGAAGGGGAGAGACCAGAGAACCAGATCATTGTTCCAGAGCTGATTGAGCGTCACACCACCCGGATGCGTGCCCGCAGATAGGCCGCCCCTGGACCCACTTGCACTTTCACCGGGAGGAGCCGCACTCCCAGGAAAGAGGAATGGAAAGGAATGAGGACCATGCCAGACCCGGGAGATTCACGCTCACCCCCCGCCGCATAACCCCACAGTTGCCGATCTGAAACAAGCCACCCATTTTCCCTGGAGGAACATCGCATGAAAAATGCAAACGTTTACATCAAAGCCGCCCGTGTTGCCCTGACCGCCGCCCTGCTCACCGCCTCCCTGGCCCAGGCCGAGAGCGTGTTCCGCATTGCCCGGGACGCTGCGTCCCTGGCCAGCGTGAACCTCAACCCCTTCTCCGGAGGCAGCCAGCGCCTTTACCCCACCGTGTCCGCCATTTATGAAACCCTCTTCTACGTCAACTCCCTGACCGGAGACGTGGAAAACGTGCTGGGCACCAGTTACAAATGGGACAAAACCAACAAGAAACTGACCGTCACCGTGCGCGATGGGGTCAAGTGGAGCGACGGACAGCCCTTCACGGCCAAAGACGTGGAATTCACCTTCGATTACCTGAAGCAGAATCCTGCCATTGACGGCTCTGCCCTGTGGAAAAACGGCCTGACCGACGTGAAAGCCTCCGGCAACACCGTGACCTTCACCTTCAAAGACAAGAACATCCCGGTCTTCGTGTACATCGCCCACCAGCCCATCGTGCCCCAGCACGTCTGGAGCAAGATCAAAGACCCCACCACCGAAACCAACACCAAACCTGTGGCGACCGGACCTTTCCTCTTCCAGAGCGCCAACAACCAGAGCATCAAAGTGGTGAAAAACCCCAACTACTGGATGAAAGGCTACCCCAAAATCGACGCCATCCAGTGGGAAGTGGTCGGTGGTGCAGACGCCATCCTGCTGAAACTCCTCAGAGGGGACGCCGATTACTCCTACGCCAACATCCCCGACATCAAGAACGTCTACGTCAACAAGAACCCCGAAACCAACAAGTTCTACTGGCCCGTGACCGGCGGCAACTACCTGTACTTCAACACCGCCAAGGCCCCCTTCAATGATGTGAACTTCCGCAAGGCCATCGCCTCTGCCATCAACACCGACGAAGTGGCCCTCAAAGCCTACTCTGGTCTGGTCAAAGCAGCGAGCCCCAGCGGCATCATCCCCACCCAGCAGAGCAAGTGGCTGTCCAAAGCCACCGCAGCCAAAGGGCTCACCTTTGACGTGAACAAGGCCAGAGACTTCCTGAAAAAAGGTGGCTACAAGGTCGTGAACGGCAAATTGACCGACAAGTCCGGCAAGACCCTCCCCACCTTCAAGATCCTGGTGGGCGCAGGCTGGACCGACTTCATCACCATGGCCCAGGTGATCGGCAACAACCTCAAACAGATCGGCATCGACACCACCATCGACCAGCAGACCTGGGGCAGCTACTCCGGTGGCCTGCAGACCGGCACCTACGACATGGGAATCAGCTGGGGCTGGGGTGGCGGTGAAACCCCCTACAACCTGTTCTTCCAGTCTTTCGCACCTGAGTTCAGCGCCAAAGTCGGGGACACTGCAGCTTCCAACCTGACCCGCTACACCAAAGCCAACATCACCTCCTCCCTCAAACGCTTCCAGCAGAACAGTGATCCTGCCGTGCAGAAAAAGGCCATCGACACCATCGTCAACCAGTTCGTCACCGACGTGCCCTTCTTCCCCCTCACCGACCGTGTGAACTTCACCACCTACAACAGCAAGAACTTCAAAGGCTTCCCCACCGACCAAAACCCCTACTACGACGGTGGCGCAGACGACCAGATCGGTGCCCGCCTGCTGTTCCTGAACCTGGAACCCAAGTAACCCAGCAACAGGGGCGAGCCAGCGGCTCGCCCCTACAGGTGAACCCCAGGTCTACCTCTTTACAATTTCTCTCCTCGATCTCCCGATCCCCCAAAGTCCCCTCGCTTTCCCTGGTGGCATCTGTGGCAGGTGCCGCCAGCGAGGTGAGGGTGAATTCTTTTCTCCGTTTTTGACCTTGACCCAGGGCGAGCCAGCGGCCCGCCCCTACACGGATGGGGAAGGTCCACCCTCTTCAAGGAGGTGAACAGTGAATTTCTTTTTGCGTCGCCTGACCTTTTTTCTGCTGACCCTGTGGGCGGCACTCACCCTGAATTTCTTTCTGCCCAGACTGGTGCCCGGTAACCCCATCGGGGCCATGCTGGCACAATCCCAGGGAAGACTGAATCCTGAGGCTGTGCATGCTTTGAAACTGGCCTACGGCATCAGCGACACGCCCCAGCCCCTGTACATTCAGTATTTTGAGTACATCGGCAAGCTGTTTCAGGGGGATTTTGGCCGTTCGATCAGCCAGTTTCCCATGAATGTGACCGATGTGATCGCCGGGGCTGCCCCCTGGACCATTGGGCTGGTTGGAATCAGTACCATCATCTCTTTTGTGCTGGGAAGTCTGCTCGGACTGTGGACCGCCTGGAAACGGGGCAACAAAGTCGCAGATGCGATGGTGCCTTTTGGCCTGTTCCTGAACAGCATGCCTTACTTCTGGTTTGCACTCATCAGCCTTTATCTTTTCGCCTACCTGCTGAACTGGTTCCCACTCAGTGGAGGATACGAGAGCAGCAAGTCACCTGCCGATGGCTGGGCCTACTATAAAACGGTGCTCTGGCACGGCTTTCTGCCTGCCTTCACCATCATTGTGACAGGTCTGGGCGGATGGCTGGTGGGAATGCGCAACAATGCCGTCAGTGTGCTGAATGAAGATTACGTGACCTTCGCAGAAGCCAAGGGCCTGAAGCCCAGCCGCATCAAGAACCAGTACGTGGCCCGAAACGCCATTTTGCCCTCCATCACTGGATTTGGCATGGCGCTGGGCTTCGTGGTGGGCGGCTCCATCGTCACCGAGATCGTGTTCTCCTACCCTGGCATTGGTCGCCTGCTCTATCAGGCCGTGACTGCGCTGGATTACCCCCTGATGCAGGGCATTTTCCTGTTCATCACCGCAACCGTTCTGATCGCCAACCTGCTGGTGGAGATCAGTTACGTGTTCCTGGACCCCCGTGTGAGAGGAGGCAAGTGACATGGGACTCCTGAAAGCCCTCTGGAAGGAGCCCCGCTCCCGTTTCGGTCTGATCCTGTTTGCCCTGATGGCCCTGATTGGCCTGTGTGCCCCCATCCTGACTTCCCACAGCCCCACCGACATGGGCTTCATGCCCTGGGAGAAGCCCTCTGCAGCCCACCCCATGGGCACCACTGGACTTGGGCAGGACGTGTACACCCAGTTCCTGTACGCCACCCGCCTGTCTTTGACCCTTGCACTGGTGACAGGTTTGCTGGTGGCCCTGATCAGCACCGCCATCGGTCTCACTGCTGCCTTTTATGGCGGTCTGGCCGATGAACTGATCAGCTTTTTCACCAATGTGGTGCTTGTCCTGCCCGCACTGCCCCTGATCATCGTGATTGCCGCTTACATCAAAGTGGGCGGATTCTGGCCGGTGGTGCTGGTGGTGGCCCTCACCGGATGGGCATGGGGTGCTCGCGTTCTGCGGGCCCAGGCCTTGACCCTCAGAGAAAGGGATTTTGTGCATGCGGCGATTGCCTCGGGTGAAACCCCTGCCCGGGTGATCCTCACCCACCTGATTCCCAACATGAGCGGTCTGATTGCCGCCAACTTCTTCGGTGCTGCCGTGTACGCCATCCTGACCGCCACGGGACTGGAATTCCTGGGTCTGGGAGACGTCAGTTTGATCAGCTGGGGAACCATGCTCTACTGGGCCGGAAGCGAACAGGCCATGTTGCACGATGCCTGGGTGCGCATTGCTGCTCCCGGTCTGGGCATTGCTTTGCTCGGTACGGCTTTTGCTCTCCTGAACTTCGGCATCGACTCCATTTCCAACCCCCGTCTGCGTTTGCAGGCTCCAGTTCACAAGAAACCCAGACCTGTCAGCCCGGATGCCCTGCGTGCCCAGAAAAACCTGGTCAGCGCCCAGAACGTCACCGTGCAGTATGACACCCCAAAAGGTGCCGTGACCGCCGTGAGCAAGGGCAACCTGGATGTCAAGGCTGGCGAATTCATCGGTCTGGCCGGAGAATCCGGGTGCGGAAAATCCACCCTGGCCTTCGCCATGACCCGTCTCCTCAGATCCCCTGGTTTCGTGGCAGAGGGTGCCGTCTACCTGGAAAACAAGAACCTGCTGGATCTTGACGACGAGGAACTGCGCAAGGTGCGCTGGAAGGACTTCTCCCTGGTCTTCCAGGCCTCCATGAACGTGCTGAACCCCGTGCTGACCGTGCGTGACCAGATTTATGACGCCCTGCAGGCCCACGGCATGCGGGACAAAGCCGAGCTGGAAAAACGTGCACTGGAACTCTTCGGGATCATCAACATCCGCCCACAGTTTCTGGACAGCTACCCTCACCAGCTTTCCGGTGGGATGAGGCAGCGTGTGGTGATCGCCATTGCCCTCGCTCTGCAACCCAAGGTGATTGTGATGGACGAACCCACCACGGCACTCGATGTGGTGGTACAGAGAAGCCTGCTGCAGGAAATTGCCGACCTGAGAAAGAAGATGGACATCTCCATCATCTTCATCACCCACGACCTGTCTCTGCTCGTCGAGATGTCAGACCGCATCGTGATCATGTACGCCGGACAGATCGTGGAAGAAGCGAAAGCCAGCGACATTTACGCCCGCCCCCGTCACCCTTACACCAAACTCTTGATGTCCACCTTCCCCCCGATTTCTGGTCCCAAAGAGCGCAGGCACGGCATTCCTGGCCGCCCACCTGTGCTGACCGCCACCTCCAGAGGTTGCCCTTTCGCAGACCGTTGCCCCAGCGTGATTCCGGGTGTGTGCACTTCAACGAACCCCATGCTGCTGGAAATCGAAAAGGGCCATAAAGTGGCCTGTCATCTGGAGGTTCCAGAAATGCGCGAGGTGAAAGCATGACTTCTGGCCCCAATGTGAATGCCCTGGAGCTGAAAGACCTGAACAAGGTTTTCACCTCTGGCAACAAGAAAGTGCACGCAGTCAGCCATGTGAACCTGACCCTGCGCAAAAAAGAAGTGATTGCCATTGTGGGCGAATCCGGCTCCGGAAAATCCACCATTGCGAGGCTCATCACCAGGCTCCATGCTCCCACTTCCGGTCAGCTGGTGATTGATGGGCAAAACATTTCCCAGAATCCATCTGGCAAGGAACTCAAGCACCTCAGGCAGCGGGTCCAGATGATCTTTCAGGACCCTTTCGGTTCGATCAACCCGCTGCACTCCATTGGTTACACCGTGGGTCGCCCAATGGAAATCCACGGGATTGCAAAAGGCAAAGAGAAAGACAAAAGGGTGGCACAGCTTCTGGACCGGGTGGGACTCAACCCTGGCATTGAAGTGGCGAAGAAACTGCCCCACGAGCTTTCCGGGGGCCAGAGGCAGCGTGTCGGGATTGCCCGTGCCCTTGCAGCCAACCCCTCAATTCTGCTGGCCGATGAGCCGACCTCCATGCTGGACGTGTCGATCCGTCTGGACGTGATGAACCTCCTCCTGGACTTGCGCGACCAGGAAGGCCTGTCAATGATCTTCATCACCCACGACCTTGCGGGTGCACGCTACATGAGTGACCGGGTGGCGGTGATGTATGCGGGGCACATTGTGGAAGTGGGACCCACCGATCAGGTGATCAACAACCCGGCCCACCCCTACACCATCCTGCTCAGGTCTGCGGCCCCAAAGCCCGAAGAGAGCCTGCGTCCCGAGCGCATCGACTCCAGAGGGGACATTCCCAGTCTGGCTGCATTGCCCACAGGTTGCCCCTTTGCTCCCCGTTGTCCATTTGCCACCCCTGAATGCACCCAGGCGTTGCCCCAGTTCTATGATGTCGGCATCGAGCATCAGGCGAGGTGCATTCACCCCCAGAATCAGACCCAGAAGGAGTTGAGCCATGCTTGACCTGAACGTTTTCCCTCGCACTTTCAAATGGGGCACTGCAACTGCTGCTTACCAGATTGAGGGGGCAGCCCATGAAGATGGACGCGGAATTTCCATCTGGGATGTCTTCTCCTACACCCCTGGCAATGTGAAAAAAGGGGACTCTGGAGACGTCGCCTGCGACCATTACCACCGTTATGCCGAAGACTTCAGGCTGATGAAAGACCTCGGGATGAACAGTTACCGCCTGTCCATTGCCTGGCCCCGCATCCTCCCGAAAGGCAGGGGAGAGGTCAATGAGAAGGGCCTGGCGTTCTATGACCACCTGATCGACGAACTCCTGAAGCACGGCATTGAGCCTTTTGTGACCCTGTACCACTGGGACCTCCCGCAGGCCTTGCAGCAACTCGGAGGCTGGGCCAACCGGGACACCGTGGACGCTTTCGAGGAATACACCCGCATTGTGGTGAACCGCCTGGGCGACCGGGTCAAAAACTGGATCACCCACAATGAGCCCTGGTGTGCTGCCTTTCTGGGACATGGTGCGGGGGTGCATGCTCCGGGCCTGAAAGATGTGGGGGTCTCCATGCAGGTGGCCCACCACCTGCTGCTCTCCCACGGCAAAGCTGTACGCATCATCAAAGAGCACAACCCTGAGCACAAAGTGGGCATCACCCTGATTCTGGGGCCAAGCCATGCCGCAAGCGAATCTGCAGAGGATCAGGCCGCAGCAGCCAGACACGACGCCTTCCTGAACACCATCTACCTGGACCCCCTGTATGGTCGGGGTTACCCGAAAGTGCTCTTTGACCATGTGCCCCAGTTCGCCCCGAAAGTGCAGGAGGGGGACCTGGAGATCATCGCCACACCAACGGATTTCCTGGGCATCAACTATTACCAGCGCAGCATCCTGAAACACACCGAGGAAAACCCCTTCAATTTCGAGGGGGTGCGTCCTCCCGGACCAGAATTCACCTTCTTTGACTGGGAAGTCTATCCTCAGGGGCTGTACGAGGTGCTGACCCGTGTGCAGCAGGATTATGCTCCGAAGGAGATCTTCATCACCGAAAATGGAGCCACCTTCGAGGACACCCTCACCGAGGACGGTCAGGTGCATGACGAGCAGCGCCGCTTCTACATCGAACGCCACCTGAAAGCCGTGCAGGATGCCATTTCCGAAGGGGTGCCCGTAAACGGCTACTTCGCCTGGAGCTTCCTCGACAACTTCGAGTGGGCAGAGGGGTTTGAAAAACGCTTTGGTCTGGTTTATGTGGATTACCCCACCCAGAACCGTTACGTGAAGGACTCCGGGAAGTGGTACAGCAAGCTGGTGAAAGCAGCGCTGGGGGCTGTGGAGGTTTAAAATCTTAATGCTGGAAGAGGCACCTGAATAAGGTGCCTCTTTTTTGATTTCACCATGTCCAGGGCATGGGAAACCACACATCCAGCTCTTCCAGCGGTTGATCTCTCACGGCTTCTCTGAGCGTCTGTCTGGCTCTTGAGCGGATCATCTGTTTCCACTGAGCAGGGGCCATTTCCATTCCCATGTGTGTTCTGGCAAGGCGGGTTTTGGCGTAATGCCGTTTGATTGGATGTGTGAGATAAAGGCGGTAACGTCTGGCCTGTGGAGAGCGTCGTGTTTTCTTCACTGGGGAGAAAGCAATGTTCCACTCATGGGGAAGCAGCGACCTTTTTCCCGAAAGATGTTCTTCAATGTGAAGGTCATAAAACCAGTCGTTGCGCCAGAAGCTCTGTCTGATGCGGTTGCGCAAATTTCGAAAATGGTGGTGTCGAATCATGCGTCTGGAATGCCGTTTTGAAAATTTTCGACGAGAGTGTTTTTTCACCTGCTTCGAGCATAGAGGTTTCTCTGGGGTTTGCCATGAGCCCTATGGTTTAGGGCAAACAGCTTGTTCGACAGATGTTGAAGGTTTCAGGTCCATGAAACTCCATTCAAGCAATACTGTTTGAGGACTGTAGAAGCTGCTATTGATTCTTGCCTAACGGACTGTACAGTCCGTTAGGCTGAGGGAAGCGAATGAGAAGGTCAGGAAAGCTGAGGTGCGTACAGCTCATTTTGCAAAGATCAATATGACAACTCAAGCCTTTGGTAAAGATCGACCAGATCTGGTAGAAGATAAGTCGATGTGTGTATACTGGATGAGTTGTTTGAAGAAATTCAACCCATAAGGAGTAACATGAAACGGATCATCTCTACTGTCTTACTGCTTTGCTCTTTCTCCGCTGCTCAGGGTGTTGTACAGATCAACGTGGCCTCTAATACTTTAGAGGTGGCTTCCTTCAAAGAAGGGGTGAATCTCTCTTTTGATCTTGGTAAGTTTTTTGCTGTGGCTGATGCAAGGAAAATCCAGTATGATCCCAAGAGCTGTAATGTGGAATTCGGTTTCAGGGGCGGCACTTATTTCCCGGTTGATCAACTGCTGATGGGTGAAAAATTCAATGCCGATGACGATGGTTATCAATTGATTCAGAGCGGTGAAAATTATGGCATTTATTTTTGGAAGGGGAAACGAAGTGTGAAAGACACTGAATCAAAATCCCTCTTGAAATTTGTCTCAGTTGTTAATGAAGAATTGCAAATTACGGCTGCCTGTAATGCCACATTTTAAGCTAAAACCAGTTTGAAAAATGGACTTGCCGGGATCTGAAATTTTCATCTCCTTGATGCAGAAATATCACCTTATGGTGTATTTTTAATGCATTGACAGCCAGATATTGCCTTGAAGATCAATACAAATGAGCATTCCAGTAAAAATGCTGGAATGCTCATTTAGGTTTTGGCCTTTTGATAAGCTTGATCAATCGTAAATCCAACATGGGGTGCAGAATTTTAGCTCAATCCCCAATGGCCAGCGCTGGTTTTCTTCTGAGGGTGTTCATCAGGGCCAGCAGGGCCGCGATACCAGAGAGGATGGTGCCGACCAGGAACACACCACTTCCTTGCAGGGGTTCGCTGAGCACGGCGACCAGCAGAGGTCCAGCAACCATGCCGATGGCAGATGCAGACTGTTTGTAGCCCATCACCCTGGCCCGGTCATGGTCGCTGGTGAGGTCCAGGTAGGCGGCAGAGAGGGCAGGGGCAATCAGGGCAGCACCCAGCCCTGCGAAGATGGCAGCGAGAATCATCATGGGAATGCTGCTGCTGAGGAGAAGCATCAGGTACAGCGGAATCGAGAGCACAAATCCCAGCACGATGATGGGCATGCGTCCAAAGCGGTCACTGAGTTGCCCGAGGAAAGCCTGGCCTGCTGCGGTCACAATGCCATAGACACCCACGATGATGCCGAAGACGGTGGCACTCCAGCCGAGGTCGTTGTAGAAGTGCAGGATCATCTGCGGTTCCACGAAAGAGAACACGAAGGTGTTGAAGAAGTCCAGGGTCAGCAGCAGAAGCAGGAAGGGGGTGAAGCGAACAGGCTGGGCCGCAGCGGCTTTCTGTGCAGAGGTGGTGGCTTTGCGGTGGGTCTCAGGGAGTCTGAACAGGGCCAGAACCAGGGTCAGGGCGGCCAGTCCAGCAGAGACAAAGAAGGGGGCAAACAGTCCAAATCGGTCATACAGCACCCCTCCGAGGGTGGGACCAAAAATGAACCCGAAAGCAAATCCACCCATCACAATGCCTGCCCAGCGTGCCCGTTCTTTCTCGGGAATCAGGTCTCCGACGGCACCCATGGCTGCGGGCATCAAACCTGCGCCCAGTGCTCCTTGCAGGAAGCGCACAGCCACCATCAGGTTGACGTTTTCGATGTAGGGGTAGATCAGGTTGGCAAGCAGCATGGCCAGCATGGCGAGCAGGGCAAAGGGTCTGCGACCAAAACGGTCTGCCAGACTTCCCATGATGGGTGCGAAAATCAGCTGTCCGGCAGCAAAGGCGGTGGTCAGGTAGCCGAGTCCAGCCACTCCCGCCCCAAGCTGATCCATCTGCTTGGCAAATACGGGCATCCCAATGCCAAATCCGGTCTGAAAGAGGGCAAGGGCAATGGCGAAAAGGGTGATGGTGCTCTGGGCCTGTCTGGAAACGGTCTGGGGGGGTGTTGCAGTGGATGGGTTCATGGGAAGCTCCTTGGAGGGTGAGTGCAGAAGTCAAATTCTTACCTTGATACTTTTTCTAACACTGTTAGATTCTGAGCAAAAAAAGAGCATGAGGTCATGCCATGCGGTACCTCACCTCCCAGCTCAGCATCAGGTCCTGCAGGGTTTGCATGGACAGGCGTCTGGCTTTCTCCAGGGCCACATCGCAGGGATTGATCAGCACAATGCAGATCGCGCCATGGAACAGGGCCCACAGGGTCTCGGCAATGTCTCTCACGTTTGGAAAAAGAATCTGTCTGCTTGCGGCCCAGCGGCCCAGGGCCTCTTCGGCCACCTCGCACACCCGGGCACAGCCATCACAGCGGAAGGTGGCTTCGAGGTCCACCCCTGCCATGCCATTCATCAGTTCGTACATCCTGAGGTTGCTCAGGGCATGCTCCAGATACGCTTCACTCAGTTTCAGCAGGGCTGCTTCTGGGTTCTTTTCACTGGCACTGGCACTTTCCATCATGTGGATCAGGCGCTCGAATTCCTCCTGAACCACTGCATTCAGGGCGTCTTCCTTGTTCTTGAAGTGCTGGTAAACAATGGGCGCAGTGTAATCGATGCTGTCTGCAATGCGGCGGATGGTGACCGCTGACCAGCCCTCGGACTCGGCAATCTGGCGTGTAGCAGTCAGAATGCTGTCTCTGGTGGCCTGTTTTTCACGTTCGCGTCGTTCCTTGCTGCCCACGGTTTAACTCCTTTAGAAAATCTAACTGTGTTAGATTTTAGAGCGAAGTGGGTGGGGTGTCAAGCTCCCCCCGCGCATCACTTCGCTCTGCGGTCCCCCCGTCAGCGTTGGGGGGTTGGGGGATATCTGACGTGAAAGCCATGCCAGACGCCCAACAATCCCCCTGCCTTAAGGGGGACAGTGCAAGCGAAGCGAGCACAGGGGGATCTGACCTCAGCCCTCCCAGACAACAAATCTGAACCTGCTGCAGCACAGGCCACAGCAGGTTCAGAATCAGAAGGTGTTACTGGTTGTAGCTCAGCCCGAAACCATAAGCAAAGAGGGGATCATAGGTGGCGTCTCCCACGTTCAGGGGAAGCTGCGCAACGCTCTTAGGCCAGCTGAAGGAGAGTTTGCCTTTGAAGTTTTTGTCCCCAAAGAGCACATCTGCCACCCCTGCACCCTCAGAGCCAGGGAGCCATGCGGCCACGAAAGCGCTGGATTTGGCAAGCTGGTCATTCACGATCATGGGGCGACCAGAAATCAGGACCACCACGCATTTGACGTTGCTGCACACGTTGTTGACGGTGGCCTGATCTGCAGCACTCAGGGTGAGGGTGCCGTTGTCCCCTGCCCCTTCGGCGTAGGGCTGTTCGCCGACCACCACGATGGCGGCTTCATAACCTTTGCCTGTGACATCTGCTGCAGAGGGGGTCACCACATGGTCCACTGTTGCTGTGGGGGCCACCTGCTTGATGCCTTCCAGAATGGTGGTGCCTTTGGTGATGGCTCCAGCCTTGCCCTGCCAGGAAATGGTCCAGCCCCCGCTCTGCAGGCCGATGTCATTGGCATGCGCACCAGCGACCAGCAGTTTTCCAGTCTTCTTCAGGGGAAGCAGGCTGTCGTTTTTCAGCAGCACCAGCGATTCCTGCACGGCCTGACGGGCGACGGCACGGTGGGCTGCGGAACCCACCTCAGCGAGTTCGCTGCGGTCAGAGAAGGGTTTCTCAAAGAGGCCCAGCTCAAATTTCTTGGTCAGGATGCGTTTCACAGCATCATCAATGCGGCTCATGGGGATGTTACCTGCATTGACTTCTGCAATGGCTCCAGTGATGAAGGTCTGGTATTTGTCGGGCACCATGATCATGTCGAGACCCGCATTGATGGAGTTCTTGATGTCTGAATTGTAATCCCCGGGAATCTGGTCAATGGCGGCCCAGTCACTGATCAGGAAGCCCTTGAATCCCAGTTCGGTTTTCAGAATGTCCGTGAGCAGCTGCTTGTGTCCATGCAGTTTTTGACCATTCCAGCTGCTGTAGGACGGCATGATGGTGCCGACATTGTGCTTGATGGCCTCAATGAAAGGGGCCAGGTGAATTTTGCGCAATGTGGCCTCATCGACCTGGGTGTCCCCCTGATCAATTTTGCCGTTGTTCCACGTGGTTCCACCATCGCCCACATAGTGCTTGGCGGTGGCCATCACGCTGTTTTTGTTGTTCAGGGATGTCCCTTGATAACCATCAATGATGGGGGTCATCATGCTGGCGATTTCGGGATCTTCTCCGAAGGACTCGTAGGTGCGGCCCCAGCGTTCATCCCGTCCGACGCAAAGACAGGGGGAGAAATCCCAGCGGATGCCTGTCGCGTAGATTTCAGCTGCGGTGACCTCACCGATCTTCTTGACCAGCTCAGGGTTGCGGGTGGCCCCCAGACCGATGTTGTGGGGGAAAATGGTGGCCCCATACACGTTGTGGTGCCCGTGCACCCCATCCACCCCGTAGAGCATGGGAATGGACAGGCGGTTCAAGAGGGAGTGATTCTGGAAGTCATCCACCATGTTGGCCCAGTCCACAGGGTTGTTTCCGGTGGTGGGAGCAGAACCGCCACCGCTCAGCAGAGAACCAATGCTCAGGTCGGCCAGATCGTACTTCTTGCCGTTCACTGCGCTGCGCTCGGCCTGGGTCATCTGACCGATTTTCTCTTCCAGGGTCATTCTGGAGAGCAAGTCATTCACACGGGCTTCCACGCTCTTGGTGCTGTCCTGGTAGGGGAACTTCTCATCGTCCTTGATGTAGAGGATGCCTTCCTTGGTGGTGTCCAGCGTGGCTCCGGTGGGATTGGACAGGGTGTATTTGACGGTCAGGTTCCCCTCGGCCACGTTGTTGTTGCTGCTCTGGATGCTGAAGGTCTTGCTGTCCTCTCCAGCAGCAAAGGTCAGGGTGCCCGAAGCTGCGGTGTAATTGCTGCCTGCTTTGGCCGTTTTGTCTGCAGTGCTGTACTTGACAGTCACGGGACTGGTGGGCTTTTTGTCCAGCTTGACGGTCACGGTGGCCTGCTGGCCTTCGTTCACAGCCACCCTGGAGGTGTCCAGTGAGACTTTCACGGTCACAGGTGGTTTGGTTCCACCGGGAATGAGCTGGATGTCATCAATGAAGATGGTCCTGCTGACGGCTTCTCCCTGACCGTTGGACAGCTCAAAGGTGAAGCCCCACACTTCCGAGAGGGTCACCCCATCGTTGGGGGTTTCTCCGCTGGGTTGCCAGCCACGGCGCACCATCTGGTCGAAAGGCACCTCGATTTTCTTCCAGCCTTTGGTGTCGTCCTTGAAAGGAAACTCGAAGCGTTCTGCACTGTCGATGTCCTTGTTGGGACCCTTGTTGTCCAGCAGGTCAAAACGGTAGGTTTTGCCACTGCCGTCCCCGTAAAACATGAAGGTGATGGCCTTGAAGCTGCTCCAGTCGGTGCTGCCCCACTTTTTGCCGCTGGCATCGGCAATCTTGAAGTCAAAGCCGCCCCAGCTTCCAGTCAGGGTGTACTGCACTTTCAGGGCTTTGGTGTCCTTGTTTTCGGCGTTCTTGATGGTCTCCTGGGTGATGACCAGCGGATCTTCGCCTTTCTCCTTGAAGGTGCGGATCTGGGCGGTGCTGTCTGCAGCGTCCACATCCACAGCAGACTCAAAGTTCTGGAACACTGTGGGTTTGTCTGGACCCGGGCCAGGAGGAGGTGTGGTACCGCCCGTCTGGCCGCAGGCGACCAGCGAAATGGACATCATCATGGTTAGAAGAAGGGTTCTGGATTGTTTCACGGGAAACCTCTGGGGGTGTGCCTGCCAGGAACATGGGAAATCGAGAGCAAGAAGGGTCCACAGGCTGCCCGATCAGCAGCCCTGCAGGGAAGAAATGGATTGTCAGGGTTTAGTTTTTGAGGTTTAAGACGGAATGCCGGACGACCAGTAGAGGCTCAAAGCCAGGGGTCACCTCCTTGTCTGTGCTGTTCAGCAGCCCGAGCACCGTGTTTGCCGCAGCAGCACCCATCTCAAAGATGGGCACCCTCACCGTGGTCAGGGCCGGATGCATGTAACGGGAAAACAGGATGTCGTCAAAACCCACCACCGACACATCCTCTGGAATGCGCAAATTGAAATCCCTCAGGGCCTGGTAGGCTCCCATCGCCATCTGGTCGTTGCCACAAAAAAGCGCAGTGAAAGACGGACCCGAGAGGAGTTTCAGTGCCGCCTGATACCCTCCCGACTCGGTGTAATCTGCTGCAACGACCAGACCGTCTGGACAGGAGACACCGGCCTGCTTCAGGGCACGGTGGTAACCGGAAAGTTTGGAACGGGTGACGTGCGTGCGCGGGTCACCGGTGATGTGGGCGATGCGGGTGTGACCATGGTCAATCAGGTAACGGTTGGCGAGGTAAGCCCCCATCTCTTCGTCGATCCCGATGCTGTGCACGGTCTGCTCGGGGTCATGCCCGAGCACCACCAGGGGTTTGCCTGCGGGGTTCACCTCTTCGAGGTCTGCGGCAGACAGCCGCTCTCCGAAATAGATCACCCCATCGGCGTCGTTCTGGAGCAGGTAGGCCAGGGTCTGCAGTTCGGTGGTCCGGTTGCTCTGACCACTCGCCACCACCAGACGGTATGGCGTTTCCTTCAGGACCTGCTGGATGCCTTCCAGGAAAACCCCAAAAAACGGACCTGCAATCCAGGGCACCAGCACCCCAATCCCGCCCAGCTTCCGGCTGACCAGGGCTCTGGCCAGCGGATTGGGCTGGTATTTCAGCTGTGTGGCGGCAGCCTCCACCAGCTTCCGGGTGTCCTGCGAGATCGGGCCGCTGGCATTCAGCACCCGAGACACGGTCGACACCGAGACGCCAGCGAGGACCGAAACGTCCTTGATGGTGGTTCGTTTTCTGTTCATGGTTTTCCTGTGGAAACGTTTGTAGTTAATTCTGGCAGATGACAAAGGAATTTGCAATAGAGGAAGTGAAAATTTGTGGAAAGGTTTTTATAAAGCTTTCAGCGGTCAGCCATCAGTCCTGGCAGAGCAGAGGCTCTGGACCGAAGAAAGGTTTCTCTCAAGACACTGCTTCTAGCCAGGAGGGACGGATTCTGTAGCGCAGGACGTAAAATCATCACATGCATCAAGGTCTAGGTTCCATGAGCAACAGTGAAATCGATGCAAGAAACATTCACGGCCATCTGGTCAAAAGCAGCAGGTGGAGTGCGGCAGGTGCCATCTTGTTTTCAGTGAGCCTGGGTGTGGTTGCCGTTTTGTATCTTCAGCAACAGAGCAATCCAGAAGCCACCCACAAAATCTTTGATCCTGCCACAGACCCTGTCTTCATGTTCCAGATCATGCTGGTGTTTTACTGCGTCATGGTGCTCATTCTGACTGTCCGGGCCATCCAGCTTTCCGGGCTTGCACGAAAAATTCAGGCAATGCTGGACAAACAGCAATTTGCTGAGATTGAACGTGAATTTCACAAATACCGTCCCAGAAGAAGGGGCTGAAACATATGCAGGTCAACGGATCAGAGGTAGAATGTGGACATGTATGAAAGTCTGGGGGCGATGAGCAGCAGTGAAATTGATGCAAGACACATTCATGCCCATCTGGTCCGGATGCACAGGCATTTTATGCAAACTGCCATTTTTTTTCTGTTCTGGATCACCGTCAGTTCGAGTTTGCATTTTTCAGGGCATCCCAGCTGGGTCGTGATCAATCCTGCACAGGACAGGCTGTTTATTGTTCTGATGATGGGTGCTGCTGTCTGTACCGTTGGTGTGTTTTTGCAAGCCCATCATTTCGGGAACCTGAAACGAAAAACCCAGGCTCTGCTGGAAAAACACCATTTTGAAGAGCTTGTCCAGGATTACCGCAAATACCTCCCCAGATGATCCTGAACCTCCCCGTTGAAATGGCCTGTGCCTGCTACGCCACCTGACGCATGTGCAGGGCAGCAGAAACCTTTTTACTGAAACCATGCGCTATTTTCAGGAGCGGGCCCTCACGCCCGAGCAACTGGCCCAGGCAAGTGACCTGCAGGCCACCATCAACAAACAAAGGGGTCTGGACCTCAAACTGGGTCTGGATTACGAACCCCTCACCGTGCACGAGACCCCCTGGCACCGCCACCATCTGGTTTTTGAAGGGGACAGACTGGTCGGTTATGGCAGCATCCTCGGGGCTTACCACATGCCCGAACTCAAAATCATGGTGGCTCCAGAGCACCGCAGAAAAGGCATTGGCACACAGATCCTGAACACCATGGTCCGGGTCTGTCAGGTGCCGGGCGTGCAGAAAATTCTGGGCATCTGTGAAGCCGCCTCTCCTGAAGGTCAGGCCTTCTTGCAGAAGCGCGAGGTCACCCTGGACTTTGCCGAGTACCGCATGGTGCTCGATCTGGGTGATCTGGAGGCCCCTGTTCTGCCTGCAGGCATCACGGTCATGCAGGCCACACCAGCAGATGCAGAAGCCATTGCAGAAGGAGCACAGTCGGATTTCGGGTTCACCATGAACCTTGCAGAGCTGCGAAAAGAACTTGCGAATGAAGGGGAACCCCATCAGGTCCTGAAAGTGAATGGAAGGGTGGTCGCAAACCTCAGGGTCTTCCACACCGCGAATCGGGCAGGGATTTATGCCTTCCGGGTGCATCCCGATTTCCGCCGTCGGGGTCTGGGTGAACTCTTGATGCGTCAGGTGCTTTCCAGCCTGCAGGACCAGTACCAGCAGGCATGGCTGGAGGTCAACTCAGACAATCCTGCGGCCATTGCGCTCTACAGGAAGCTGGGTTTTGACATCAGCGTCAATTACGGCTACTACCGCCTTTGAAACGGAAGAGGGATAAATTGCACGAACACGAAGTGAACACCAGCGAAGATCTGGTCCAGCGTCTGCTGGACCTCCAGTTTCCTGAATACGCCCACCTGCCCCTGAAACATCTGGAATCCAGCGGAACCGACCACCGCATGTACCGCCTTGGAGAAGACCTGGTGGTGCGCCTTCCCAAAGTCTCCTGGGCAACACCCCAGATGGGGAAAGAACACCACTGGCTTCCCAGACTGGCCCCTCATTTGCCCCTGACCATTCCCACCCCTGTTGCCCAAGGGGTGCCCGCAGAAGGCTACCCCTGGAACTGGTCCATCTACAAATGGATTGAGGGTGAAAATGCCACCCTGGACCGCATGAGTGATTCTTGCCAGACGGCAAGAAAGCTTGCTGAATTCGTGCTGGCCCTCCAAAGCATCGACCCCACCGGTGGCCCCCTGCCCGGAGACCACAACTTTGGCAGAGGGGTCCCGCTGCAAATGCGAGACGGAATGACCCGCCACAACATTTCCCAACTTGAAGGCTGGTTTGATGTTCAGGCCCTGACTGACGCATGGGAACGTGCCCTGAATGCACCTGTCTGGGAAGGAGAGGGGGTCTGGCTGCATGGTGATCTGCAAGCAGGAAACCTGCTGGCAAAAAATGGGACCCTCCACGCCGTGATTGACTTTGGAGGGCTTGCCATTGGTGATCCAGCCTGTGACCTGATGGTCGCCTGGAACCTCTTTGATGCAAAATCCCGTCAGGTTTACCGTCAGGCCCTTGGGGTGGACAATGCCACCTGGGAACGTGGGAAAGGCTGGGCCTTATCCGTTGCTGTGGTGGCCCTGCCTTACTACCGCCACACCAATCCCGGTCTGGTTGCCATCTCGGAATATGCTTTACAGCAGGTGCTGGCAGACGCAGAAACCTGAGGTTCAGGGCTGCTGGATTTCAGGTTCCAGCACCTCCAGAATGGCTTCTGGCGTGGTGAAGACAAAAGCCTTCCAGCCTGCTTCCTTTGCGGCCTCCACGTTCTTCACCTGATCGTCCCAGAAGTAGATGTCTCCCTCTCCCAGTTTCTCCCCGACTTTCTGGAAGTATTCCGGGTCGGGTTTTTTCGCACCCAGATGTGCCGAGGCAAAGATGCCATCAAAATGGTCCTGCAGCCGCTCCCAGAGGTAACCTGCCCGGTGAATTTCCTGGTTGGTCGCCAGATGGATGGGATAACCCTGCTCTTTCAGCCGGTCCACCACGGCAAGCACTTCGTGGTTGGGAACAAAATCCACCTCGAACCATTCGGCAAGAAAGTCATCCACGGTGCCGGGATACCCCCACATCGGCAACTCAGGCGCGAGGGCATCCCGGATGTTCACCTCGCCTTTCAGGCACTGGTGAAAAATGCCCATGAAGAAGCGGTTGAGGACCTCCTCGGACAGACCGTATTTTTCAGCAACCTGAATGGAAAAGAGCTGGTGTGGGGGCTTCAATATCACGCCATCAATGTCAAAAAGCAAAACCGTCATGCTTTTCAGGATAACCAGTGTGCATGGGCAACACCGTTGGATGTGTTCAGATCAGGGGAAAGCTGAGGGCTGAGAGCCGAGGGCAAAAAGCAGAAGGCAACAAACTGCATGTGCTGCGATTGGACCAGAGAGTCAAAAGCCCGGTTGATCTTTTGCTGACTGCTGATGGCTGACTGCTGATGGCTGTTGTCCAGCGCCGTTTCATTTTCAGGTCTGGTTTACCGTTTCATCCTGACCCGCAGTTCAGTGAGGCCCCGCAGGGTGAAATTGGGGCGGTAGGTGAGGTGCTGCTGTTGCAACTCAAAACGGCTGAACCGCTCAAGCAGTTTCTCAAAGACCACTTTTGCTTCCAGACGGGCCAGACTTGCCCCCAGGCAGTAATGGTGTCCTGCAGCAAGGGCGAGGTGTTTGCTGGCATCCCGGCGCAAATTCAGGGTGTGCGGGTCATGAAAGACCCTGGGGTCGCGGTTGGCAGCGGCCAGCATCACCTGAATCTGGGTTCCTGCTGGGACGTTCTGGCCTGCGATCTCCATTTCACCCTTGAGCACCCTTGAGGTGGCCTGGACGGGGCTCACGAAACGCAGCAGTTCTTCCACTGCGCCGTCCATCAATTCAGGATGTGCCCGCAGGTCTGCAAGCTGTTCCGGATGGGTGATCAGTGCGTGCAGGCCACTGGCGATCAGGTTGGTGGTGGTTTCATGCCCGGCCACCAGCAGGAGCACGGCGTTGGAGAGCAGTTCCTCGCTGCTCAGTTTGTCTCCCTCAAGTTCTGCTCCGGCCAGGGCGGTCATCAGTCCAGGCTGGGGATTCTCCCGGAGGTCATCGGCGACCCGCCTGAAGTAGACGTTCATGTCCTGCACGTCCTGCATGATTCTGGGCATCATGATCTGGCTTTCCACACCCCCATCGAGCAGCACCGCGATGCTTTCCGACCACCGTTTGAACCGGGAGGCGTCTTCTGCATTGAGGCCCAGCATCTTCACAATGACCGTGACCGGGAGGGGTCCGGCCAGATCCTGAAGCACCTCCATCCCGTCCTGGGCGGCAACCCCATCCAGAATGTCATCAAGGAGTTCCTCAATCAGGCCGCGCATTTCTGCAACGACCCTGGGGGTGAAGGCCTGACTGACCAGGCTGCGCAGGCGGGTGTGGTTCGGCGGGTCCCGGAACAGCATCATGTGGTAGAGCGCATTCACCGGCATGAACTCGGGTTTCCTGAGGTCCTCTGCAGACAGGCTGAGCCGCTCCACACTGGCCCTCGGGTCCCTGAGGAGGGCGGCATTCTCCGGGTGTCCGGTGACAAAAACACTGTTCCAGTCTGGCATGTATATGGCCGGACTGTGGTTTCTCAGGTTGTCATAGAAGGGGTAGGGGTTCTGTATGCCTTCGGCGGTGAAGAGGTTCTGAATGTCTTGCATGGGGCTCCTTCCCTGAGGGTACGAGAATGCCTGTGCAGGGTTCCCGCCCGGTGTTTTTCAGTGTGCAGGTGTCCAGCTTGAAATTCGGGTTTGAAACTCAAGCAGCTGGGGACTGTTGTGTGGGCGAGGCAACATTCCAGGTAAGGAAATTTTAAGAGACTCTGGTCACATAATAGGTGAACCCTACGGAGACCTCATGGCTGCCCCCAGAACCCCTGCCCCATCCAGCCCGCGTGACATCGCCCAGCAGATGCTGCTGGTGCTGCAGGATGTGACTTCTGCCCGCACGGTGGAACTTCACCATCCGCAGTGGGGAGAACTGACGGTGGGAGAGCCCTCGAAGCATGCCCTCCCCACCCTGACCCTGCACACCCCCGATGGTCTGGGCCAGATCGTGCTGCAAGGCGAGCACCTGAAGCACATCGAGAAAGACGTGCACAGGGCGCAGAGTTATGTGGAGACCATCCTCAACCTCTCCCGTCTGATGGCCAGTGAGAGCGGCATTCAGGACCTGCTGAAACAGGCCCTGGAGGTTCTGCAGGAATCAATCCAGATGGATCTGGTCTTTGTCCTGAAGATGAACCGTGAGGGGTATGGTGTGGATGAAGTGCTGTCTCTGGGCACAGCCAGCATCCCTGAAGACGTCCCCCAGCAGTTGTTCCTGGGGGGAAGCATTGCCTGGGAAGCCCTGCGCACCCAGCACCCGAAACACCATCCGGCCCTGCCTGCAGCTTCTGGACCTGTGGAGGTGATGGTGTTCCCGCTGCACCTGCGGGAAGGTGAAGGCCGCATCCTCGTGGTGGGCAGGCAGCAGGGCACCCCCTGGCTCCCCGAGGAAAGGACCCTGCTGGAATCCATGGCCCTGGGCATTCGCATGGTGCACCAGCAAGGAGAATACGTGCGGCACCTCAGGGACGTGGCCCTGATCGATGCCCTGACCGGTCTGGCCAACCGTCGCGCCTTTGAGAGTGACCTCGAAGATGCCCTGCAGGATGCCCAGCACAGGGGCCTTTCGCTGGGGGTGATGGTGCTGGACCTGGACGGACTCAAGAAAGTCAACGACCAGCAAGGCCATGAGAGAGGGGATGCCCTGCTGCGCACCTTCGGGGAGGCCCTCAAGCAGCACCTCAGGCAATCGGACCCCGCCTACCGTCTGGGCGGAGATGAATTTGCAGTGATCCTCAAGAACCTGCAGCCCGGTCAGCTGTCCATTCTGGAAACCCGACTGGCCTCCATCAGGAGCACCGTGCGTCAGAAGGGGTTCGCCGAAGCAGACGCCAGTGCAGGGGTTGCTTTCCTGGGCCGGGATGGAGAGACCCCTGGTGAACTCTGCCGGGTGGCCGATGAGCGCATGTACGCCCAGAAAGCCGTGCACAAAAACCACCAGCAGGCCAGCCTGCTTGGATCGGTCAGCCCCAGGGCCGCGTGGCAGACCCTGCGTTCCACGCTGGAACTGCTCTCCCACGACCAGGAGGCCGGTCCAAAATTCTGGCGCACCCTGCTGCAGGCCGCCATTCAAACCATCCCCAGCGTTGAAGCAGGGTCCATGGACGTCTGTCATGAAGGTTATTACGTGGTTGCGGCACAGGTCGGTTACGAGGACGAAATCCTGGGCATCCAGCTCAGCGAGGACAGCCAGTTGAAATGGTACGGCAAGGGCAGAGACAACTACCTGAAAGGCGTGCCCCGCCTGCTGTACGGTCTGGAGATTGCCCGTCATTCCAGTGCCACCATCGAACACGACAAGTACGAGGTGTTTGATGACGCGGGATCGCTGGCGCAGGTCAAGAGCACCATTTTGCTTCCCATCGTGGTGGACGGACACCCCATTGCCCACATGAACCTCGACAACCACACCGTGGAACAGGCCTTCAGCCAGGAGGCCATCGAGATAGCCATGGACTTTGCTGCGCAGGTTGCTGCCCTTCTGCTGGCCCAGCAACGCCGGGAGATCATCGCTGAACGGGAGCACCACATGAAACTCCTTCAGGACTTCACCCGCGAGGTGCTGCACCTGCAGTCGGAAGCGGAACGCCTGGAGTCTTTGCGTGCCCTGGCCATGCAGCTTCTCAACACCCATCAGGTGACGCTCGATGAAAACCCGCAGGGCAAGTTCAGCCTGCGCCTGCCACACGGTTACCTGAATGCTGTTCCTGAAAAAGGAGATGCCCTCTCCAGATCCGGGAGAGAGCACCTCGGGATTGCTGCCCTGCTGCTCGGCGCAGATTAAGTTTTACTCTTCCAGAACGTAACCCAGAATCAGCTTGCCTGTGTCTTGCAGGGCGTCCAGATGGGTGCGCTCGTAAGCGTGGCTGGCATCCACTCCAGGACCGATCAGGGCTGCGGGATAATTGCCTCCGGCACGCCATGCTGCGCTGGCATCCGAGCCGTAATAAGGGTAGATGTCGATTTTCAGTTCGATTCCAGCCCGTCTGGCCGCTTCCCGCAGGCGGTTGCCAAGCGCATGGTCATAAGGCCCGGAGGAATCCTTGACGCAAAGGGTGCAGTGGTGCTCACTGGAGGCCTGTCCCTTCCCAATGGCGGCCATGTCCACAGCAATCAGTTCCTCGGTGTCGTGGGGGATGCCCACCGAAGCCCCGTGCCCGACCTCCTCATAGTTGCTGATGAAGAAGTGAACGGTGTGCTTCAGGGGCAGTTGCTGCTCCAGAACCGCCTTGGTGACCCCCAGAAAGATCGCCACAGCGGCCTTGTTGTCCAGGTGGCGGCTTTTCAGGTACCCCGCATCCGTCAGTTCAGCACGGGGGTCCCAGGAAACAAAATCTCCAACCTGAATGCCCAGGGCAAGGGTTTCTTCTGCGCTGCTGGTGCGGGCATCAATGCGCACCTCGATGGTCTCCTCGGTGCGCTTCAGGTCCCGCAGTTCTGAACCCCACACGTGGGTGCTCTGTTTGGTGTTCACCACGGTGCCCGTGAGGGTCTGACCATCGTTCAGGTGGATGGTGCAGTATTCCCCTTCCACAGTGGCCCAGTCGTACCCGCCCAGAGCGGTGAGCTTCAGGCGGCCATTGTCCTTGATCTCTTTGACCATGGCCCCGAGGGTGTCGATGTGGGCACTGAAAGCCACGGTTTTGCCTTCTTCACTGCCCTTGAGGGTCCAGTACAGTGCCCCTTTGGGGGTGCATTCCGGACTCACTCCGAGGTCATGCAGCATGCGGGACAGCACCTCCATGCCTGCAGCCGTCATGCCGGTGGGAGAGGGGGTGCGCAGCAGGGTCAGCAGCTGTTCTGCAACATAGTGGTGGTTGATCATGGCACACAGCATAAGCGATCAGCGGTCGGCCGTCAGCAGTCAGCAGATGGATGAAGCAACGCCTCTGTTGAAAGTCGGAATCTGCGGACCTCTTTGCTGCAGCTCCACCCGGAGGGTTCTGGAGAAGCTTCAGCTCCTGTCTGTTTTTTGCTGACGGTTGATCGCTGAGGGCTGATCGCTGAGGGCTGACGGCTCAATTCACGTTTCCCTGCGCCACCACCATGTTCGAGAAGGTCACGGTGCCCAGCAGACCTGCATCCACCTGCACGTTGGTTTTCACCAGGTAATCCACCCGGCGTCCCTGGGCAATGTCTGCGATCTTGCTGGCAAGGTTGAGGCCCACCGGAAGGGTGAATTCGGTGGTGACCACATCGCTGCCGTTGGGCTGAAGGCTCAAATTGGGAATCACCGCCTGCCCGAAGTTCTGTCCATCAAGCAACAGGTCCCCCTGAATGCGGCGAATCTGCAGGCCGAAAGCATTGGGGTTGGTCACCCGTACATCCATGCGGAAAGTGGCCTCTCCTTCAAAAGGATTCAGAAGGTTGGGGATGGTGTATCGGGTCATCTGAAAGCTTTGCACCTGAAACTCTGGTGGCTGGACGGTGGTTTTCACCACGGCACAACCCGAGGTGAGGGCAGCAAAAAAGGTCAGCAGCAGTGGATTTTTCAGAACCTTGATCATGGCCCCAGTGTAACTTGTGTGCCCCCACACAAATGAAAGCCAGCTTAAGGAAACCTTGGGAGGCTTTTCCACGTATCTATAAGCATGTTCGTGATCGTGTCCATCCTGGTGGTCCTGCTGGCAGTGCTCGCAGGCCAGCAAGTGCAAAAGAACCTCCGTCCCATTCCTGTGCGGACCCGTGAGCAGGAAGCACGGGAACGTCGGAACCAGTTCCGCCGATAAGCCTTTCCAAAACCCAGAACAAACCCAAACCCCTGGAATTCCAGGGGTTTTTGCTGACTGTTTCTTGTGGGCGAGCACTGCAACTTTTGTCTGGCGTTGTTCGCTGTGAACCGTCTGCTGTGAACGGACCCCTTCCCGGGATCAGCGAGGAAAAGTCAGGGCTTCGCGCTTCCCTCCAAGGGTGTCCCACAGGGTGAAATCTGCCCGTGCCCCTTCCCGGATGATGCCATAATCTTCCCAGCCCACCGCGAGAGCCGGACCCCGGGTGTGCGCCCACAGGGTTTCTTCGGCAGTGAGGCACTCCTGAGGGCTGAACGGTGCTCCATCAAGGCCCAGACGTTTCGTTGCGGCTTCAAAGCTGAGCCTGGGATCAGGGCTTGCCACCGGGCCATCCGAACCGAAAGCGAGCAGGGCTCCCGCTTGCTTCAGGCTCCTGACGGCATAGGTGCCGTCCTCCAGATGGGGCACCAGTTCCCGGACCAGTCTGGCGTCTCCGATCAGGTGCACGGGTTGCATGGAGGCCGTCACCTGCAGTTCTCCAAAGCGCACAATGTCCTGTGGGCTCAGGTGCTGGGCGTGTTCCAGCCTGAGGTGCAGGCCCTTCTGGTCTGCCAGGGGTTTCAATTCTTCATAAAGGTCCAGCAGCACCCGGTTCGCCTGGTCTCCGATGGCATGCACGGTGGGAATGAATCCATGCTGCAGGGCTTTTTCTGCCCTCTCACGGATCAGTTCAGGCTGGTCCAGAATCATCGGGGTGGCCTGCGGATTCTGGTATCCCGGAGCGAGCATCCAGGCGGTCTGGCTTCCCAGAGCACCATCCAGGAAGAATTTCACCCCTCCGAGTTTCACCCGGTCCCCATGCCCACCATACAGACCAAGCCCAATGGCATGCTCCAGTTCGGTGTGAGGAATGCAGGCCCACACGCGCAGGGGCAACTCCCCCTGCTGTTCCAGATGCATCAGGGCCCGCAGGTGGTCTGCTGGCTCGTAGGCCATGGTGTGCACGGCGGTGTAACCGAAATCCCGCATGGTTTTCACCGCAAGGCGGGCTGCCTTCAGGGTCTCTTCCCAGGTGGGTGCAGGGATGCTCGCCTGCACCCGTTCACTCGCCGACTCCAGCAGGTACCCCGTCAGCAAACCATTGACCCGCACCAGTTCGCCCCCTTCAGGATCAGGGGTGCTGTCGGTCAGTCCAGCGGTTTTCAGGGCAAGAGAATTGGCCCACGCGCTGTGCAGGTCCCGGGAATACAGCAGCACCGGACGGTCCGGGATCACCTCATCCAGCAGGCCCCGCGCCGGGTAATCACTGAGCCCGAGTTCGGTGATGGTGTACCCTCCACCCACAATCCAGCCTTCCGGATGCTGAAGGGCGTACTCCCGCAGCCTCTGCTGCACCTCAGCAACCGAACTGCAGCCCTCCAGATTCACCTGTGAGAGCCTGAAGCCATAATTCACCAGATGGATGTGGGCATCGGTCAGGCCCGGGGTGAGGATGCGGTCCCCGAAATCCAGCACTTCCGCCTGGGGGGCAATGCCTCGCAGGTCCTCCACACTCCCAACGGCCCGGATGCGCTCTCCAGACACCAGAACGGCTTCAGCGCGAGGGAGATCGGGATGCAGGGTCAGCACGTCAGCTTTGAGAAGGTACTCCATGCTGGCAAGCATAACAATTTCAGGCAGAAAGCAGAAAGCAGAATGCATTGAATCCGTAACCTGATGTGGGCGCTGCTTGCACAGTGCCCTTGTCTGAAGAAATTTCTCTTCTGACTTTTGCCGCCAAACACTCATGAACGCTGGGCATACTGAAGGGCGTGAAAGTGACCCGACGCCAATTTTTTCAGCGCATGGGACTTGCTGCAGCCTCTGTGGTGGGACTTGGAGGATACAGTTTTGCTGAAGCAAGACAATTCGAGGTGAATGAACACACCCTGCCTGTGAAGGGGCTGCAGTCTGCTGTGCGGGTGGCCCACCTCTCAGATTTGCATTACAGTGCCCTGGTGTCCCTCACACAAATTGAAAGCTGGATCAAGGCCACCATGCAACGCAGGCCGGACCTGATTCTGATCACCGGGGATTTCATCTCAAATTCTGAAGATTATGCAGGCATTCATGATCTGGGGCGGGTGCTTTCCCAGTTGAGGGCCCCTCTGGGGGTGTATGGCGTGTGGGGAAACCATGATTACTACTTGCCTCCCGAGCGCCTGATTGAATTTGAACAGGTGCTGCGTCAGGCCGGAATTCGCCTGCTCAACAATGCCGCAGTCCAGTTGCGTCCCGACCTGCAACTTGCTGGACTCGATGACCTGGTGGAAGGTCTCCCCAGCCTGGAAGCGGCCCTGCAGAACCTCAAGCAGGACATTGGGGTGCTCCTGATGAGTCACAACCCGGATGTGCTGCCCCAGGTCCCTGAATGGGTCGACCTCACCCTCTGCGGCCACACCCACGGAGGCCAGGTCCGGCTTCCTCTGGTGGGAGCCATTCACATTCCCAGCCGTTTCGGTGAACGGTTTGCGCAGGGTGTTGTCCATGCCCCAGCACGGGGTTTTGTTTCCAGGGGACTCGGCGTCACCGGGGTGCCTTTTCGTTTTCTTTGCGATGCGGAACTGGTCATGCTAAATTTGCAACCAGTGTGATAGAGCTTGCCCCTTATTCTGAGACTTCCCCTCACCTGAAAGCAGGCGTACGGGTCTATGCCCTCACCTGGGGTTATGACGAGAGAACTTCCCTGAAGTTCTTTCGGGAATACGCCCGCAAGGAGGGATTTCTGGGCGTGGTTGCTCTGGATGGAGGAGAGGTGGTGGGCATCGCCTTCGGGGTGAAAAGTGTTCCGGGCAACTGGTGGCACGACATTGTCTCCAGGCACATCGGAGAGCACCACGCCGCCCTCAAGGACGCCTGGGTGCTGGTGGAAATTGCCATCCTGCCCAGCTACCGCAACCAGGGCATCGGGCAGCAGATGATCGAGTACCTGGGTTCAAGGCAGCCTTACCCCAACCTCCTGCTGTCCACCCAGACCACCAACCAGGGGGCCAGAAGGCTGTATGAGCGTCTGGGCTGGTCCTATCTGCATGAGGGCATCCAGTTTTACAGCGACAATTACACCCGCTTTGTGATCATGCACCGTCCGAGGGAACTGAAACTGTAGAGAGCGTTCAGCTCTCTGCAGGAGAGCATCAAACAGTGTCACGGGAGTCTGATGGTGTTTTGCCCCGGTAAAAATTCAGTCCAGGCTAGCAGAGACCTGGACTGAACAAAAAATGCTTTTGGCTGAGGGCTGACCGCTCCCTACTCCTGCACCGGAACAATTTCCTTGCGGTCTGGCAACTGCGAGAGCACCATCGCCAGCACAATCAGCGCCCCTCCTGAAATGCCCCTCAGGCCCAGCACCTCTCCGGCCCAGAAGAAAGCAAAGATGCTGGCTGTGACGGGTTCCAGTGCATAGATGATCGCAGCTTCCACCGCCGTCACGAACTTCTGTCCGATCACCTGCAGCATGGTGGTCAGGGCCGTGGCTGCAAGACCCAGGTAGATCAGGGGCCACAGGGCTTCTGGCGGGACACTCAGGTAGGCTTTGAAGTTGGTGACCAGGCTGTCTTCCAGATGTCCCATGTGCTGGGTGGCTTCGATCCCTGCCCACAGCCAGCCAATCAGCACCACAGCCAGAATCTGAATGGCGGTGAGGGGCAGCACCTCATGCCTTTTGGCGGTGCGCTCCAGGTAGATGATGTACCCGGCATAGGTGAGGGCACAGCCCAGGGTCCACAGGTCCCCGATGGCCAGACTCCCCCCCTCCCAGGAAATCAGGCTGATGCCCAGGGCACAAAGCACCACTGATATCCAGACGCCAGGAGAAATCTTTCTGCCCGTCATCACAGCCAGACCGATGGGCACCAGAATGACATTCAGACCGGTGATGAACGCCGCCCGGTTTGCCCCAATGGTCTGGAGTCCAATGGCCTGCGTGATGTACCCTGCCCCCAGCCACGCACCGAGGATCATGCCATCCCGCCACAGTTTGGGGTTGGTCTTGCGCAGAAAAAGCAGCAGTGGCAGTATGGCGATGCTGAAACGCCAGGCAATGAAACTGGAGGTGGGCATGTGCTCGGTGGCGTCCTTGACCAGAGAAAAGGTGCTCCCCCAGAAAGCGGTCACCAGCAGCAGCAGCAGAATCCCGACGGTGTGCATCGACATGATGGGTATCCTAACAAGGGGGCGTCAGGGTTAGGCTATTTTGCGTATCCAGGATACAAAGCAGAAGGCAAAAGGCAGAAGGCAAAAGGTGACTACAGATTGCCAATGCTTCAGCATTCTTGAAAAGCCTTCTGCTTTCAGCTTTCTGCCTTCAGCGGCGAAGCCCACCTTCTGCCATAATGTTCACCATGCTTTACCGCATTGGATATGGAGAAGATGCCCACCGTCTGGAGGCCGGACGCCCCCTCACGCTGGGCGGAGTGGTCATTCCCGACAGTCCGCTGGGCGCAGTGGCCCACAGCGATGGAGATGCCGTGTTGCACGCTGTTGCAGATGCCCTGCTCTCAGGGCTGGCCCTTGGGGACATTGGACAGTATTTTCCGGACACCGACCCTGCACACAAAAACATGGACAGCCGCATCATTTTGCAGCACACCCTGGACCTGATCCGCCAGAAAGGGTACGCCCCGGTCAATGTGGCCCTGGTGGTTACCCTGGACCGACCCAAACTGGGACCCCTGAGGGCAGAGATTTCCCGTTCCGTGGCGCAGCTTCTGGGCCTGCCTGAAACCGAGGTGGGGGTGTCCTTCAAGACCAGTGAAGGTCTGGCCCTGCAGCATGTGCAGACCCGCGTGACGGTGCTGCTGGAGCGCATTCCATCATGATTCATGTGGTGCTCTTTGAACCTGAAAATCCTGGCAATGTGGGGAACATCATGCGCACCTGTGCGGTGCTCGGGGTGAAACTGCACATGATCCGCCCTTTCGGGTTCCGGTTGATTGACCCGCAGTACAAACGGGCGGTGATGGATTACACCCAGCATGTGGAGTGGCAGGACCATGCCGACTGGGAAACCTTCAGGTCCACGGTTCCTGAGGGGGCCAGGCTTTATGCTTTCACCACCAAGACAGACCGGGTGTACACTCATGTGGAGTACCAGGACGGGGATCACCTGGTGTTTGGACCGGAATCCAGGGGTTTGCCAGAATGGATTCGCACCTCCATTGAACCCGTGACCATTCCCATGCCCGGTCAGGGCCGCAGCCTGAACCTGTCGGTTTCGGTGGGGATAGCGGCTTTTGAAGTTTTGAGGCAAATGAACAACAACTGGAAATAAAAAAAGCAACCTGGTTCTCAGGTTGCTTCTCTTGAATTCTGGTTTATCGGAAGTTGCTCAGGGTCACAGTGTGGTCATCAACAATGGCGACAAGTCTACAGCCAGCCAGGGTGTTCTGGTCTGCCTCTACGAGTCCTTCGATGCTTGCGATGTTGTCTCCACCAGAAGTGACCGTGTCATAGAGATCGCGTCCAAAAGTAAAACTGATCTCCTTGGTGCTGTCCAGCGTGTATTCGAAGCCCCCAAGGAATGCAGTTTTTCCAGATGCAGCGCCCGTGACAGGGTCTGGGTTTTGCAAAGCTGTGGGACCCGTTTGTGCACTGGCATTGCGTACCATGACTTTGACACCTTTGAGTTGAACATTAAAGGTGTTGGGTGGAGTCAGGCAGTCGGTGACCTGAACCTTCTTGATTTTAATGCTGGCAACAATGGTATCTGCTCCTGCGCTTCCCCCAAGAGGCAAAGAGTTTTTGTCAATGTCCTGGAATGCAGGTGCGACAAAGTTCAAATCTGCACCAACCGCCAGGATCTTCAGTGCATCAGATGCAATTGCAGCTTGATCCAGACCCATGGGGTTTTGATCCAGCACCTGAGGCTGAACCAGTGCCAGGGGATTGCAACCTGCAAGAAAGCCAGTCAGGGCAATGACGCCAAGCCATTTGGAGCTTTTCATACTTTCCTCCTTAGGACAAGTCCACTTTAGCAGTTTCTTCTGTCCTCGGCGTGAAATTCCAGACCGATCACAGGTTCCAGCCTCCCGAGACTTCCAGCACCTGTCCAGTGATGTATTCAGGGCCATCCACAAAATTCCAGACGGCAAAGACCAGTTCTTCCAGTTTGCCATCTCTGCCTGCAGGAACCTCTGAGAGGGGCTTGGTGACACTGGTTTCCATGATGCCCGGGCTCACCACATTGACCGTGATGCCATGTTTGATTTCTGTTTTCGCAAGGCTCTTGCTGAGGATGATCACGCCTGTCTTGGCAATGGCATAGGCGGTGTTCCCGGGTCGGGCCAGCACATTTTCGGCCCCCGCGTATCCCAGGTTGATGATCCGGCCATGTTTTTGCTCCCGCATGAGGGGAATGGCGGCACGGCAGGTGTAGAAGGTGCTGTTCAGGTTGCTGTCCAGCATGTCATGCCAGTCTTCCAGGGTGTTTTCCAGCACGGGCTTGAACACATAATTGCCCACGTTGTTGACCAGAACACTGAGGTTCCCAAGCTGCCTGTGTGCCTCCAGAACAAGCGTTTCGGCTTCTTCCGGTCTGGTGAGGTCCGCTTGCAGGGTGACACACTGCACCCCCAGAGCGCGGATTTCTGCTGCGGTTTTTTCGGCTTTCTCTTTGCTGCTCATGTAATGGATGGCAACATCGAAGCCTTCCTGAGCGAGCTTCATGGCAATGGCCTTCCCGATGCCCCCTGAGCTTCCCGTGACCAGAGCCCCCTGATTTCTGCGTTTCATGCTTTCCCCTCCACCTGATCGATCAATGTGCGGGTGAAGCTGTTGAGGGCATAAGTTCTGGCTTCCTCCAGGGTCACCCACCTGTGTTGCAGGATTTCCTCGTTGTACTGCAGGTCCTGCTGTTCTGTGCGGGCAAAATAATCCAGCAGGATCATGTGGCTCTTGCTGTGGAATTCAGGGCTCAGCACGGCTTCTTGCACCTGCACGAAACGCAGGTCGGAAAGTTCAAGGCCAACCTCCTCCTGGAACTCCCGCTTCAGGGCCGTCTCTGCGGTTTCGCCCCATTCCACTTTGCCGCCGGGAACCCCCCACAGGCCGCGCCATTTGGTGGTCTGAACAATCAAATATCTGCCAGTGGGACCCTGAACCAGCGCTCCCACGCACACCACAGGTCGATTCATGTTTTCCCCTCATGAGGTCAGGAATTTTTCAGGAACTGCAAGGTGATCCTTTCGCGGTACACCTGCAGCAGCAGCAGGAGAGCTGCCTGCACGTACAGAGCATACACGTACCACAGGGGCTGCCCGAGTGCAATAAAAACGCCTGCCACCAGAAATTGTGTGGCAAGGCCCATGTTCATGCTGAAGTCCAGCAGTCGGGGCGTGTGATAGATCAATTCAGCGTCTTTGAGCTGATCGGGCCGTGCTTTGCGGGTGATGGCTTTGAAACGGCCATCGTTCCAGGCACGGATCAGGCGGTCCTGAGGTCCAAAGACCACATTGTAGAAGCCCCGCATCAGGCCCAGAATCACCGGGTTGTCGCCCTTTTGCTCGGGGGCAGCCCGGAAGGTGTTTCCTCTGGACCGCTGGTGTGCCGCCTCCCACTGGAAATCGGTGGTGCCAATCAGGGCCAGCAGTACCCAACCCAGAAAAGCCTGAAACCACTCGCCGGATTGTGCGCCAATCGCCACAAACAGGGCGGTGTTCACCACAAAATCCATGTTGGTGTCCAGGTAACGCCCGGTTTCGCTGGTTTGCCCAGTGGCACGGGCCAGTTGACCATCCGCCCCATCCAGCACCGATTTGACCTGCATCAGGAGTGCAGGCCACCACGTCTGGCCCTGCGGGATCAGGCTGACCGCATGGAGGCCCAGCACAGTGTGAAACATCACCACCATCTCGGGTGTGACCCGCGTTTTCGAGAGCGGAACCACGATCAGGTGGGCCAGTGGCCGGTAAATGAATTTGCTGGTCCACTCAAACCTCGGGCGGGGTTTGACGCTCTTCTGGTACAGGCTGTCCACGGTTTCAATGTAACAGTTTGGGCTTTGGGAATTTATGGTGTGCCTCGCAATTGTGAGCGGAATGTCAGGTCCTGCACACCTGAATTAGGCCAAAACACCCACTCTTTTGTTTGGTTTATGACGTAAAATGAAGGTTATGCTCAAGGTGAAATCAGAATTTACACCCAGAGGTGACCAGCCGACAGCCATTCGCAGCCTGGTGGAAGGTTTGAACGACGGGCTCAGATTCCAGACGCTCCTGGGCGCGACTGGAACGGGCAAAACGTTCGCTGCTGCTCGTGTGATTGAGGAAACCCAGCGGCCTGCTTTCATCCTTGCTCCCAACAAGATCCTGACCGCTCAACTCGCCAGTGAATTCCGGGCTTTTTTCCCTGATGCTGCCGTCGAGTTCTTCGTCAGTTACTACGATTACTACCAGCCTGAGGCTTATGTCCCCGGCAAAGACCTGTTCATCGAGAAAGATGCAGCGATCAACCAGGAACTTGAGCGGCTCAGGCACTCCACCACCCGCAGTTTGCTGACCCGACCAGACACCATCGTGGTGGCTTCAGTTTCTGCGATTTACGGTCTGGGAGATCCTGAAGAGTACCGCAAGATGAACATCATCGTGAAGGTCGGGGAGAAAATGGGCCGCGATGAGATCATTGATCGGCTGCTGGAATTGCAGTACGAGAGAAATGACATCGAGATCCAGGCAGGGCGCTTCCGGGCCAAGGGGGATGTCATTGAGATCTGGCCCTCCTACGATGAAGCTCCGATGCGGGTGGAACTGTGGGGAGATGAGGTGGACCGCATCGTCATGTATGATCCGCTGACCGGGAATGTGGCTGCCGAACTCCCCTCCAGTGTGATTTACCCTGCGAAGCATTACGTTTCGAGTGCAGACAACGTCGAGCGGGCCATCGTGACCATTCAGCAGGAACTTGAGGAGCGCCTGGAGTACTTCAAGAGTGTGGGCAAACTTCTCGAAGCTCAAAGGCTCAAAGAGCGCACCCTGTACGACCTTGAAATGCTGAAAGTGCTCGGGTACTGCTCCGGCATCGAGAACTATTCCAGGCACATGGATGGCCGTCTGCCCAACGAGACCCCATACACCATGCTGGATTACTTCCCGGACAACTTCATCACCTTCATTGACGAGTCGCATGTGACGGTGCCCCAGATTGGCGGCATGAGCAGTGGGGACAGAAGCCGCAAGCAGACCCTGGTGGATTTCGGGTTCCGTCTGCCCAGTGCGCTGGACAACCGTCCCCTCAACTTTGAGGAGTTCCTGGACAAGACCGGGCAGATTGTCTTTGTCAGTGCGACCCCTGGACCTTATGAGCGGGAAGTTTCAGGCAACGTTGCAGAGCAGATCATCCGCCCAACCGGTCTGGTCGATCCGCAAGTCACCCTGAGGCCCATTCAGGGACAGGTGGAAGACCTGCTGGGTAGGGTGCGCGAGAGGGCCGCAAAAGGGGAGCGTGTGCTGGTGACCACCCTCACCAAGCGCATGGCCGAGGACCTCACCGAGTACCTGCTGGAAAAGGGCGTGCGGGCAAGATACATGCACTCCGACATCGACACGGTAGAACGACAGGTGATCATCCGTGACCTCAGGCTCGGGCATTACGACGTGCTGGTCGGGATCAACCTGCTCCGTGAAGGTCTGGACCTTCCAGAGGTGTCCCTGGTGGCGATTCTGGACGCAGACAAACCGGGCTTTTTGCGCAGTGAGCGCAGCCTGATCCAGACCATTGGTCGCGCGGCCCGCAACGTGAACGGCGAAGTGGTGCTTTATGGAGATGTGGTGACTCCAGCAATGGACTACGCCATGAAGGAAACCGAGCGCCGCCGCGAGAAACAGATGCAGTACAACACTGAGCACGGCATCACCCCCGAAACCATCCGCAAGGAAGTGCGGGATGTGATCCGTGGGGAAGAGGAACCCGAACTCAAGAAAGCCATGCCAGACACCATGGACCGGGACACCATCCTGGCGCAGATCACCGATCTGGAACTGGACATGTGGCAGGCCTCTGAAGATCTGGACTTCGAGAAAGCCGCTGCTCTGCGGGACCAGATCCGCGAACTTGAAGCCAAACTCTCAGGCAAGGACTTCAAACAGCCCACAGTCCCTGGACAGAAGGTGCGCAAAAAAGGCAGAAGGTAAAAGCTGCACGTCAAAGGGACCCTGGACATCCTCCAGGGTCTGCTTTTTGAGGAATCCTGTAGGCCACAATACACGTGACATGCAGGGTTTTTTCTACTGTTGAATCATGCAACAGGCTGCCAGAGATGTGACCCGCCCGAAACCCGAACGCAAGGACATCCAGGCCCTCTGGGGGGGCATCCTGTTCAGTGCCCTGTTCACCTTGCTGGTGTGGGTGCTGGATTTCCGTCTGGAGCCTCTCAGGCAGACTTTTCTTCCCGATCAGGGGGCATCCTGGTATTTCTGGAAGCTGCCGAACCCCACCTTCTGGACTCAATTCAGTGCGTGGTTCCTGTACCTGGCTCACCAGATTCTCATCTGGGGTCTGATCTATTACGCCCAGACCCGCGTGAAGAAATACACGGCTGGACTGCACCCGGTCAATGTGTGGGCCCTGGGTGTGAATGCGGTGTTTGTGCTTCTGCACCTGCTGCAGACCCACCTGTTCTATGACGGTCTGGCCCAGGATGTCAGCATCTACAGCTCCCAGGGCTCGGTGATTGTGCTGCTGGTGCTGGTCCTGATCATGGAGAACAAACGCCGGGGCATGTTTTTTGGCAAGAAAGCCCCCATCAAAGCCACCATTGTGGACGCCGTGCGCAAATACCACGGCTACTTCTTCTCCTGGGCTGTGGTTTACACCTTCTGGTACCACCCGATGGAAACCACCTCAGGCCACCTGCTGGGCACCTTCTACACCCTGATGCTGATGCTGCAGGGCAGCCTCTTTCTGACCCGCATCCATGTGAACCGCTACTGGACGCTGGTGCAGGAATTGCTGGTGGTCATCCACGGCAGCATCGTGGCCCTGTCCAACACCAACGGTCTGTGGCCGATGTTCGCGTTTGGCTTCCTGGGCATTTTCATCGTCACCCAGATGCACGGTCTGGGCTGGAGCAGGCTCACCCGCTGGATCATCACTGCCCTGTTCTCTGGCTGGGTGATCTACGTTTACAGCGGCAGAGGCTGGGACAAACTCAATGAGATCGTGCGCATTCCGGTGATCGATTACGTGCTGGTCTTTGTGCTGGCCGGACTGGTGTGGCTCCTGATCTGGATTGGAAAGGGCATCCGCAGATTTCAAAGAAGCTGAAACTGGCAGATTGCAGGCCCAGGATGGTGTTCCCGGGCTTCTTTTTTGCCTGCCCGGACTCCTTTATACTGATGACACCTGACCTGAATCCACGCAATCACGCAACCACAGGAGGTCAACATGTCGTCACAGTTTCCACAAGATTTCGTCTGGGGAACCGCCACTGCGGCATATCAGATTGAAGGGGCCGTGCGCCTCGACGGACGGGGAGCCAGCGTCTGGGACATCTTCTCCCACACCCCTGGCAAGATCAAAGATGGCAGTCATGGAGACAGGGCCTGCGACCATTACCACCGCTTTCCCGAAGACCTCGCCCTGATGCAGGACCTCGGGGTGAATGCCTACCGCTTCTCGGTGAGCTGGCCCCGCATTCAACCGGAAGGCAAAGGCCGTGCCAACAAAAAAGGCCTGGGCTTCTATGACCGCCTGATCGACCAGTTGCTGGAGATGCGCATCGATCCTTACGTGACGCTCTTCCACTGGGACCTGCCGCAGGCCCTCGAAGACCAGGGAGGATGGCTCAACCGGGACACCGCCTACCGTTTCGCAGAGTACGCCCACATCCTGGCAGATGCCTTCCAGGACCGGGTGAAAGCCTGGATCACCCTCAATGAACCCTTCGTGGTCCTGACCCTGGGTTATGCCCTCGGGCAGCACGCCCCGGGCCGCACCCTGATGCTGGACGCCATGCCTGTGGCCCACCACCAGCTTCTGGGGCATGGGCTTGCGGTGCAGGCCATCCGGGAGACCAGCAGCAGTCCAGTGGGCATCACCAACAACCTCGCCCCCGTGATTCCTGCAGGAGACAGCGATGAAGACCTGCAGGCCGCCTCCAGAATGGATGACCTGCACAACCGCCTTTTCGTGGACCCCATTCTGCTCGGTGAGTACCCCAGAAGCCTCCTCGCAATGCTGGGAGAGCAGGCCGAGACCTTCATCCGGACAGAAGACCTCCCAATCATCGGTTCAAAAATCGACTTTCTGGGGGTCAATTATTATTACCCCGACCATGTGCGGGCCAGCAGCACCAGCCCACTGGGCATGGAGATGGTGCCCATGCTGGATTACAAACAGACGGGTTTCGGGTGGCCCATCGTCCCGGAAGGCCTGACGCAACTGCTGCTGGACCTGCAGGAACGCTACAGCGAAAAACTCCCTCCCATCTTCATCACCGAAAACGGCTGCTCCTATCCAGACATCCCCGATCCAGCAGGCAAGATCAACGACAGCAAACGCATCGACTTTCTGGAACAGCATTTCGAAGCCCTCGCAAAAGCCATCGACAGAGGGGTGGATGTGCGCGGGTACTTCTGCTGGAGCTTGCTCGACAATTTCGAATGGGCTGAAGGCTACACCCAGCGTTTCGGACTGGTGCATGTGGACTTTGAGACCTTCAAACGCACCCCCAAAGCCTCCTACTACTGGCTTCAGGGATACCTGAGAAGTGGTAAATGGCGCAAGGAGGGAGCGGTGTAGAAGCATTCAGCGTTCAGCCATCAGCCGTCAGCAAGAGCGAAGGACCCCAGAAATCTTGATCAGACAGCAAACAGAAGGAGCATGTGCTCCTTCTGTGAAAAAGATCATTCAGGTGCTGGACCAAAGATTTCGTCGGACTGGATGCAACATTTCGGAATGCTGACCGCTGAAAGCTGAACGCTACTTCCCGATTTTCAGGCTGTCCACGTAACGGTTGCCTTCCAGTCCATCCGGGAACACCAGACGGAAGCGCTGCAGGCCGTTCCACTGGAAGCCTGCATCTCCTTTGAAGCTGGAGATGGGAAGCTCAATTTTCTTCCAGCCAGTGAAGTCTTCCTTGAAGGTGGTGCTGATCTGGTGTTGCGGAACAGAAGGCTCGTAGTACCGCACGTAATCAATCAGCAGGTCTGCAGGGAAAGGAGTGGTTTCGTCTGGGCTTCCAGGCCAGGCCCCACCGATGGCGAGGTTCAGCAGGATGAAGAAAGGCTGGTCGAAGACCCAGGTGGTGCCGTCTGGAATGTCCTTGGACGTGACCTTGTAGTATTCTTTGCCGTCAAAGAAGAAGGTGATTTCTCCGGGGCGTTTCTCGATGGCGTAGGTGTGGAAGTCTTTGGCCACAGGTTCCGTGAGGGTCAGGGTCTTGCTGAATTGCGTGCCTTCTCTGAAGTAGTAACCCGGTCCGTGCAGGGTGCCGTGCACGTTGTAAGGCTCCTTGCCAATGGTTTCCAGAATGTCGATTTCACCGCCACCGGGCCACCCTGCGGTGCCAATGTTGCTGCCCAGCATCCAGAAGGCAGGCCAGAAGCCCTGTCCAGCGGGGATTTTCAGGCGGGCCTCCACGCGGCCATACTCGAATTCTTTCTTGTTCTGGGTGCTGATGCGGGCAGAGGTGTACAGGCACTCGCCGTACCAGCATTTGATGCCGGGAGGGGCCTTGTCTCCCCGGATGCGCAGGTTGCCCTGTCCATCGGTGCTGACGGTCTCGACCCTGTCGGTGTAGTACTGCAGTTCGCTGTTGCCGTTTCCGGTGCCGATCACCGCGAAATTCCAGGTGTCCTCGCTGGGCTGCCAGCCTGCAGGGTTGTTGAATTCCTCACTCCAGGTGACTTTCCAATCTTTTGAGGGTTGCAGGGTGGTGGCGTCTTCGAGTTGCACCTGAATGTCTTTTCCGGTGTTCTCACCGTAATACCAGAAGCTGAGGGTCTGCGCTCCAGTCCAATCTTGCACCGGGCGCAGGTTGCGGGTGGCCGACGGTGCCGCGTTGCCAGAGAGCTTGAGCCACCACATGCCTTCCACAAGGTCCTGTTCGGGATGGGCCTGGGCACTTCCCTGTTTCACGTCGATGGTGGACACCGTGAGGTTTTTTCCGAGGTTCAGGTTCCCCGAGCTGCTTTCAAAGTCGTCTCCGAGGGCCAGACTGGGTGAGTCATCATCACCAATGATGAGTTTGCTGGTGGTGGCCGCTAGGGTGGCATTTTTCGGGGGGTACAGTTCCAGATTGACCGTGCGGGTGCCGCTGTACTTGCTGTTGGGATAGGTGGAGACCTCAACAACTTTGCGGGTTTCTCCAGGCTGGAAGGTCAGGATGCCATTGGCATAAACGAAATCCTTGGTGGTTGCGCTGCCATCGGTGGTTTCGTATTCCACTTCGATGGGTTCTTGTTGCGGGGCGTTCAGCAGGATTTCGAAGGTGGCGGTCTGGCCTTCTGTCACCCGCACTTCTTTGTCTTTGAAGGAGAGCTGTGCAGGGGCTGCCTCTGCCTGAGGTGGCGCTTCCAGATGGGCTTCAAAGCGGTCAAAAGCGTAGGTGGTTTCCCCCTGGGGCAAATTGAGCGCATAACCCCAGACTTCTTTCAGGGTCAGGCCGTCCGAGGGTGCACCTGCAGGCTGGAAGTCACTGCGGCGTTGCAGGGCACTGAAGGGAATGCTGACCTGCTTCCATTCTGCGCTGTCATCGGTGAAACGGAAGAAAAAGCGTTCTGCGCTGTCTGCAGTCTGGTCCCTGCCCCGATTGTCAAGCAGTTCAAACTGGATGGGGTTGCCACTGCCTGATCCCCTGAACCAGAAACGGATGCCGCTGTAAGGGCTGAGGTCCAGGCTGCCGGAAGCGCCATTGATCCCCACCGAGAAGTCATGGGTGAAACCGCCCCACTGCTTGATGTTGACCGGGGTGACCAGCACATGGTTTGCTGCACCCTGGGCAGCCACATCTTCAGTGCTGGTGGTGAGGTTGACCGTCCCACTGCCATCCTGCCAGGTGATGAACCCGCTGCTGGCAGGCAGCGGAGACTGTGCTGCCGCACCTTCGAAGTCTGCAAGGACCAGAGGACTCTGCTGGGCCAGGGCGGAACCCATGAGCAGGGTGCCTGCAACGAGGAGATGCTTTCTGCGACCGTGAAAAACCATATCAGCCTCCGGGTATGAAAACGTTTGCGTAGCTCCATTTTGCCCGAGAGGATGCACGACATCAAGCGACAGGTCTGCGTCTATCCGACAGCGATGGCCTCCATCTCCAGCAGCAGGTCTTCTCGAACCAGTGAAGCCACCTGCACCGCAGACATGGCAGGCAGATGGTCCTCCTGAATGAATTCTGCTCGAACGCTTCTGAAACGCACGATGTCTGCCCGGTCCTTGAGGAAAAGGGTCATCTTCACCACATGACGGAAATCCATCTGCACAGCCGCAAGGGCCGCCTGCAGGTTCAGCATCACCTGTCTGGCCTGCAGCTCAAAATCACCAGCACCCACCAGATTCCCGTCTGCATCCAGGGCGATCTGGCCTGAAATGTAAACGGTGCGGCCTCCTGTGACCTGCACCACATGGGAATACTGCTGGACGGGATGCAATGCGGAAGGGTTCAGGCGTTCAATTCTGGTTTCTGACATGGGATTTCAACATCACACGCATCCAGGGGTCAGAGAATGCCGCCTCCCAGAAACAGACGCAGGGCAGCCAGCAGCAGGATCACAATGTTCAGGTTGCGACCTGCAGTGCTGCCGCTCAGGCTTCCCAGAATCAGACCAATGATGCCCAGGGGCAGGGTGATGAACCAGTTGACCCATCCCAGCAGGGGAACCAGTCCAACCAGCAAACCGATGGCCGCCACAATCCCAACAACCACAGAAAGAAGATTCATCATGCATACAGATACGTTCTCTATGCAGCAGAGGTTGCCAGCACAGTCCACAAATGGAAAGCATTTAAAGGGAAATCAGGATTTTTCTCATGAAACCTTTCAGGCTGTCCATGAGTTTCATGCAGATGGTTTCCGCTTTAGGAATCCAGGGCAAAAAAGCACCTGTAACATTTGTGTTCAGTGTTGACCAATCAAAAAGCATGCATGAAAACAAAATAAAGAGCAGATGAAATCAGAAACACGTCAGATTTCAGTCATAACCGAGTCAGCTTCGATTTATACACTGCAAGTGTTTCAGAAGCTGTCCGAATGAAAGCTGGTCCTGTTCGAGTTGACCTCCATTGTTATGCACGTGGACTGAGCTCCTGCACCTGCTTTCTGACAGAGAACAGTTTCAGGGTTTATGCCCCCAGGAGGACATCATGAAAAAAACCATCCTTATCGCCGCCCTTCTGCTGATCAGCAGCCCTGCTCTGGCCGAAGACACCGCCCCCAAAGCCCTCACGGCGGTTGTGGCTTTTGCTGCCCTCAAAGGCCAGACCGTGACTTTTGTGGATGCTGCTGGAACGGTCATTGCCACCCTCAACCCCGATGGCACCCTGAATGCCACAGGTGACCTCAGCACCGTCAAACAGGTCGTGGTGACCGATGCTGCAGGCAAGAGCACCACCTATGCCCTCTCAGGTGACCTCAGCAAACCCGGACAGGTGAAAGTCATGGTGGACGGCAAGGCCCTTCCTCTGGTGGCCGTGCTCAACAAGAACAGCAAGGAAGACAAGGTCAAACCCGGCAAAGATGACGACAGCAGCGACGATGCCGATGATGACAATGGTGGCAAAGACAAAGACCACCATGGCAACGGCAACAGCGACACCAACAACGGCAAGAGTGGTGAGCACCACGGCAACGGCAACAGCGACACCGAAAATGGCAAGAGTGGTGAAGACCACGGCAAATCTGGAGACAAAGGCAACTCTGGTAAAGGCAAATAAAAGTCAAAACATCAAGAGCCTCCTGAGAAGGAGGCTCTTTTGCTGGAGAGGGTTCAGTTCACGCGCTGGGATGGGTCATGTCCATGGGGATGACCCACTTCTCGAACTCCTCTTCGGTCACGTAACCCAGGGCCAGTGCGGCTTCCTTCATGGTGGTGCCTTCCTTGTGGGCTTTCTTGGCAATGGCTGCAGCCTTGTCGTAACCAATGTGGCGGTTCAGGGCGGTCACCTGCATCAGGTTGATGGACAGGTTGTGCTCGATTTTTGCCAGGTTGGGCTCGATCCCCTCTGCACAGTTGTCATTGAAGGCCACGCAGGCATCACCAATCAGCTGAATGCTTTCCAGCACGTTGTGCACCATCACAGGCTTGAAGACGTTCAGCTGGAAGTTGCCCTGTGATCCCGCGAAGGCCACTGCAGCATCATTGCCGAACACCTGCACGCACACCATGGTCATGGCCTCGGACTGGGTGGGGTTCACCTTGCCGGGCATGATGCTGGACCCGGGCTCGTTCTCAGGAATGCTGATTTCCCCGATGCCGTTTCTGGGACCGGAGGCAAGCCAGCGCACATCGTTGGCCATTTTCATCAGGGCACCCGCGAGGGTTCTGAGGGCTGCACTGGTCTGCACCAGGGCATCATGGGCACTCAGCGCCGCAAATTTGTTTTCAGCACTGCGGAAAGGATAGCCGGTTTCTTTTGCAAAGTAACTGGCCGCCAGATCCCCGAAGTTCGGGTGGGCATTCAGGCCCGTTCCCACTGCAGTTCCACCAATGGCGAGGTCATACAGGCCGGTCAGGGCGTGCTTCACTTCGCTGATGCAGTAATCAAGCTGTGCGACCCATCCGCCAATTTCCTGCCCCAGGGTGATGGGGGTGGCGTCTTGCAGGTGGGTGCGGCCCACTTTCACAATGCCGCTGAACTGTTCGGCTTTCTGGGCCAGGGTGTTGCGCAGCTTCTCCACTTTGGGGAAGAGCTTTTCATTGAGTTCCAGCACCACGGCAATGTGCATGGCGGTGGGGAAGGTGTCGTTGCTGCTCTGGCCCCGGTTCACGTGATCGTTGGGGTGCACGGGCTTCTTGCTGCCCAGTTCTCCACCAGCGATCTCAATGGCGCGGTTGGAGATCACCTCGTTGCTGTTCATGTTGCTCTGGGTGCCCGACCCGGTCTGGAACACCACCAGAGGGAAGTGCTCATCCAGCTTGCCGGAAATCACCTCATCGGCGGCCTGCACAATCAGGTCAGCGACATCTGCTGGCAGTTCGCCCAGTTCTTTGTTTGCCAGAGCAGCACCTTTTTTGAGGATGCCCAGGGAGCGGATGATGGCGCGGGGGAACTTGAAGCGGTCCACGCCGATGGGAAAGTTTTGAATGGAGCGCTGGGTCTGTGCGCCCCAGTAGCGGGAGTTTTCCACCTGGATCTGGCCCATGGTGTCGGATTCCGTGCGGTACGTCATGCTAAGCCTCCTGATAAAATCAACCGCCGTTATTTTACCGCAGTTAAGGAAGAAATGTGCCCATAGGCACGCCGAGTGCCAAGGGCCGAGGGCAAATGGAAGCTCTGGCTTTTTTCTTCAGGAACGCTCGATCATCCTGTGTCCTGATCACCAGCAATTCACAAGCCTGTAAAGAAAACTGAATCCCTGAACTCTTGACATCCATTTTCCTGTCAATCACGAGGCTCTCGGTATCTCTTCTCTACGCCAATCCCTCTATTCCCCCCCATCCCTTCCCGCGTTAGGGTATGGCATGACCCGGGCGCAACGCATTCTCCTGCTCGACAACCTCCTGATGTGGCTTGGCTTTTTCATGATCATCCCGCTGATCACCGTGCACTTCGTGAACGGTCTGGGATGGGCCGCTGGAGCCATTGGTCTGGTGCTGGCGGTGCGGCAACTGGTGCAGCAGGGTTTCACTGTGGTGGGGGGCATGCTGGGGGACCGTTACGGCCTGAAACTGCTGATCTGTCTGGGACTCCTGGTGCGGGCTCTGGGTTTTGCAAGCATGGCGTTTGCAGACAGTGTTCCCCTCCTGATGGCCTCTGCGGTGTTTGCGGCTTTTGGGGGTGCCCTTTTTGATGCTCCCAAATCTGCGGCCATTGTTCTTTTAACCCCCCCAGAGCAGCGTCCGCGCTTTTATGCGATTCAGGGGGTGAGCAGCAACATCGGGATGGCCGTTGGGCCGCTGATTGGGACCCTGCTGATTCCTTATGGTTTTGCAGCAGTCAGTTTCATGGGTGCCTCCTGCTACCTGATTTCCCTGGTGTTCTCCCTGGTTTTCTTGCCCAGCCTGCGGGTCACCGAGAAGAAACCAAAGGGCAGCACCATGCAAGGGCTGAAACTGGCCCTGCGTGACGCTCCTTTCATGCGTTTTCAGGTGATCCAGATTGGCTTTTTCTTCCTGTGGGTGCAGGTGAATGTGGCCCTGATGCTGCACGCCACCCAGCATGGCGGCACGTCCCTGACCGCCTGGGTGTATGGGGTGTACGCCGGGTTCACCAGTGTGCTGCAGTACCCGATCATGAAATACGCCAGCAAGCGCTGGTCTTCCCAGGTGCTGCTTGCTGCTGGAGTGGGGAGCATGGCCCTTGGTCTGGGCCTGATGAGCTTCACCACGGAACCTGTGAGCATCCTGCTGTGTACGGCAGTGTTTGCTTTTGGGAACCTGCTTGCTGCTCCAAGCCAGCAGACCCTGATTGCAGGGCTCACCCCTCCTGAACGGGCTGGAACCTACCTTGGGGTGGCAGCCCTGCCCCTTGCCATTGGAGGATTTCTGGGCAATGCCCTGGGCGGGGTGCTCTTTGATGTGGGCAAAAACCTGCATTTTGCGGCATTGCCCTGGACCATCTTTTTTGTGGTCGGGAGCATCACGGCCCTCCTGATCGGGCAGTTCAAGGCACGCAGCACCCAGGACGCCCAGGCTCCTACTGCCGTTTGAAAGCCCGAACCCCTTTCAGTTCCTCGGGGCGCTCTTCGATCAGGTCTTCCAGAAACTCGGTGCTTTCTTTTGCGATCATTTCCTGCTGTTTCCAGTGTCCATACTCCAGTCCAAGCTGCCTCAGTTCCTCCAGCATCTTGCGCACGGCAGGAGAGACGATGCCGGGAGCAGCATTTGACAGTGGGGTGCCGACCAGAGGCATGAAGGTGTGGGAGTGCACCCTGGCCCCCATGCGGGTCAGTTTCAGCATGAATTCCAGGGTCTCGGCAATGTCCTCTTCAGACTCTCCGGGCATCCCGAAAATGAAATCCACGTTGGCCTGGTACCCGAATTCCAGCAGGAGCCTCACGGCCTGTTCGACCTCTTCGGTGCCGTGCCCCCGGTGCACGTCACGCAGCATGCGGTTGCTGCCCGATTGCGCCCCGATGATGATGTTGTCGTTGGTGCAGTACTTTTTCACCAGGGACAGGGTTTCGACCGTGACCGTTTCAGGCCGCACCTCAGAGGGGAAGGACCCGAAAAACACATGCTCCTTGCCAAAAATCTGGCTCACGCCCCTGAGCATGTCTTCGAGCAGGTCCAGATGCAGGGTCTGCCCGTCCACACTGCCGTAAGTGAAGGCTGTGGGGGTCAGAAAACGCAGGTCGCGGTAACCGGCATTTTTGCCCACCTGCGCCCAGTGGATGATGTTCTCCACCGAGCGGTACCGCATCTTTGCCCCCATCAGGAAAGGGGTCTGGCAGAAACTGCAGGCAAAAGCGCATCCCCTTCCAATTTCCAGCGGTGCAAACCGTCTGGACTTCACAGAAAAAGGGGGGTGATCGTTCAGGTCCACCTGGGGGGCACGCCCGGTGAAGCGGTACTTTTTCTGGTCGTCCAGGAAAGCAATGCCCTTCAGGTCTTCCAGGCTCTGGTCTGCAAACAGCCGTTCCAGCAGATCCGGGAGGGTGCGCTCTGCCTCTCCGAGCACCACCACATCCACCCCGAGTTGCACCGTTCCGAGGGGATCTCCACTCGGATGTGGACCTCCGGCAATGACCACCACATTGTCGATCTTCTGGTCCTGCAGGGCCCTCCGAATGGCTTTCAGGGTGTAGCCCATCGCGGCCACGTTGGGCGTGTGGAAGGAAAAAGCCACCACCAGACGCTGGTACTGTCTTGCCAGATGGATGATGTTCTGCAGGAGTTCCTCATGCCGGTCATCTTCCAGGCTGTCTTTTTTCGCAGCCTTGCGAAAATGAATGTCGAGGTCCTCAAAACGCCCATCGGCTTCCAGAATGCCGGTCAGCACAGCAAGGCTGTATCGGTTGTAACTGTATTCCACCATCAGGATGGCATGTTTGCCCTTCACGGGACCCATTAAAGCATCTTTGGAAGACATGCACCAGAGGATCTTCATGCATGAGGGTTGCCCTGTGGTACGCACAGCCCTTCTCCATTGCCCATGCGACAATAAAAGCATCCAGGGAGGTTCCATGAAACCCATTCACACCTTATTTGCTTTCTTTGCCTTCACAAATCTGACCCATGCACAGCAGGTGCTGGACCAGAGCCAGGTCATTGCGTCCGGTCAGGAAAGCCAGATGCTGGGTGCCCTCAGAAAAGACCATCAGGTGCGAGGGTATCCTTTGCAGGTGGTGACTTCGGAGCGGTCAGCTGTGCAGCTCTGGAACGGCTGGAACCTGAATGCCTTTCAGAAGCAGTACGCGGTGCAACTCAGTTACAATCCTGTGCTGAAAAAAGCCCATGTGAAACTGGGCAGCAGGGTTTCAGGAGATGCATCAGCCTGGTCGGTGCTGATCACCACAAGCTTCCAGAACCGTGAGTATGTGCGGGGGGTGCAGACCCTGCTGGAGGGTCTGAAGGTCCGCAATCCCCTTCCTGCGCCACAATCAAATTACGTGACAGATTTCGCAGGGGTGCTGGATGCCCAGACACGCAAAACCCTGAACCACCATCTGGCCCAGATGGAAAAGCAGACGAATCTGGAAGGCACAGTGGTGGTGCTGCCTTCCCTGAAAACCTATGGAGCACAGACGGTGGAGTCTTTTGCACTGGACCTCTTCAACCGCTGGGGAGTGGGTGATCCGCGCTGGAACCGGGGGTTCATGCTGCTGGTGTCCATGGAGGACCGCAAGATCCGCATTCAGCTGGGCAAAGGATATGGAACAGCCCTGAACGCCTCCACGAAAGCCCTGATCCAGAACACCATCGCTCCGAACTTCAAGGCAGGCAGATATCAGAGAGGGATTCAGGACGGCACCCTGCAATTGATCCAGCTTGTGAAGAGGCATGTGAACAGGGTGGTCCCCACACAAAGTTTTGGAGGGTCTCAGACAGCAAACCTCTCCACTGACCGTCCACAAAACAGCCCGTCCATGTCCTGGTGGGAGATGCAGGTGTGGAATTTCCGCAATTTCATGAATGAACTGGAACAGGTGACGGGAGGCATCAACTGGTGGATTCTGGTGCCCATCCTGTTCCCTCTGCTGGCAATCGTGATCGGAATCATCGTTGTGGTCAGTGTCATGCGTTCCGCCCTGCGCGGAGGCCCTTTGCCCCCTTCTCGCAGGTCAGGATTCCGGCACAGCCACCACCATCACCACCATGGTCACTCTGGTGCTTACGATGACGATGAAGCCAGACGGGCCTTCATGGCTGGAGCAGCAGCCAGCACAGTGACCAGCACCTGGGACTCCTCGAGCAGCAGTTTGGATTCCTCAAGCAGCAGTTCAGACAGTTTTTCCGGGGGCAGTTCGGACAGTTCCAGCGGTTCCAGCGGAGACTGGTGAACTCCCCTCCTGGGCGGACAGGAGGGGGTCAGAAAATGAATTGTCAGAGGTGCATGGCACCAAAGCAGAAAGGCGTCATCACTTCATCTTGCAGATGGAAACCTCGTACTGTCCCGAGATGTCCGGGCGGTAGAAGTTCAACTGGATCTCCTGAATGGGTTGTGGTCGGGCAAGCTGCAGGTAGAATTCACCGTTGTTGGGAATGCGCCATGTGCGGCTCTGCTGCATGTTCATCACGTCAGTGCCGTAATCCAGGCCGAGCTGGAAATCGGTGGCTTTCAGATCGCTGAAGTTCAGTTTCAGGGCACTGCCAGGTTCGATTTTCAGGTTGTCTGGCAGGGCGATGGTGGTGCGACTTTTCAGGTCCCCCTGGCCTTTGTAGGTCACCTGATCGCTGCATCCTCCACGTGCCAGGGGGATCATGCGCCACAGGGCCCAGACGTTGCTGAGTTCACCCATGTAGAAGTTGTTTTCCCACACGATGACTTTTGGCTTGTGGTTTTTGTAGCTGTCGGACATCAGGTAGGATTCCATCGCTCCAAATGACATCCCGCCTTCCACGGCAGCATTCAGCACATCGGTCTGCAGCTCAAATTTCAGGGCTTCCGGGAAGGTGTCATCGGTGGTGAATTCCCGGCGGTGGCTGAAACTGGTTCCGAGCAGCACCACATCCGGCTCATCTCCAGAGAGCAGGTCCCCTTCGGTTTTGGGAACGGCGGTGTAGACGTTGATGGTTTCGTCCGGGAAGGTGGTGTTGCAGATGTTGTTGGCCATGCGGGCATAGCTGCCGTTGTTGCCCAGGGGCTTGCTCTCCAGCGTGTATTCGGTTTTCTGCATTTCTGCATAAGCGGGCAGTTTCTTGATCTCAGCGGCGATGAGGCCTGCCACATGTTTTGCCGCCTCGGTGGTCCAGTGGTGGTCGGTTTTCTGGAAGTAGGGACCCTGGGTGTATTTGAAGCCGTCTTCCAGCAGGTTGGGTGCAATGATTCCGATTTCGTTCAGTTCATCATGCAGGTCTGCATAGGTGTTGCGGATGCGGTCCGCATTGAAAGGCACCAGACGCTCCATATCGAGGTGCTGCTGGGAGAGCAGCAGCCGGGATGGCACATCCACGATGACCAGTTGAATGCCCTGCGCCTTGAAGGTCTCAGAGAGCTCCCGGAGGACTTCTTTGCTGTAGTTCAGGGTTGAACCTGTGGAGTAATCCCCACGGCCAAAAAGCCAGCCGTCTTTTCCCTGACCGGCCAGCATGGCCCAGGTGTCTTCGGGCCGGTAACTGGACTCTTGCAGGGCAGCAGCGCAGAGGGTCAGGTTCTGCTGGGCGCAGGCAGCACTGCCGAGCAGAAAGGTGAGGATGGAGAGGGTGCGTTTCAATGCATGCATGGAGACCTCCAGGGTGCACTCCCTGAACAGAGCGTGTGCTAAAACAGTGTACTGAAGCTGGTTTTTGCTTTGATTTCTTCAAGTATGAAAGATGAAACATGTTGAAAATGAGGTGATCCTGCCTAGATTCTCATCTTTATCGCTTCACGATATAGGTTTTCTATACATATGTGCCGGTGTCCTTCTGCTGTTCTTGTAGATGTGACACTTTCTGCTGCTGCCAGACGTGCTAATTTAACAGATGATGATGTACGACCTGATCATAGTCGGTGCGGGACCCGTCGGGCTTGCCGCAGCCATCGAAGCCAAGAGAGCCGGACTGAATTACGCTGTCCTCGACAAGGGGTGCGTGGTCAATGCCATCTTCGACTACCCCACCTACATGACCTTCTTCACCACCTCGCCTGAACTCGAGATTGGTGGACACCCCATGGTGACCGCCCGAGAGAAACCGGACCGCAAAGAAGCCCTGAACTACTACCGTCTGGTGGCCCAGCGTGAAAACCTCAATGTGCTGCAATATCACGAGGTGACCCGCATTCACCCTGCCCCCGCAGGACACACTGTGCTGGTGAACAAAAAAGATGGCAGTCAGGGGGTTTTTGAGACCCGCAAGGTGCTGGTCGCCACCGGATACTACGACAACCCTCTGCACCTCGGCATTCCTGGCGAGGACTCCGAAAACGTCTCCCACTATTACACCGAGGCCCACCCGTTCTGGGGCCTGAAAGTCACCGTGATCGGGGCAGGCAACAGTGCAGCAGACGCAGCCCTTGACCTCTGGCGTGGTGGGGCAAAAGTGACCATGGTGGTGCGTGCGCCTCAGCTCAAAAACACCATCAAATACTGGGTGAAACCCGACCTCGAAAACCGCATCAAGGAAGGCTCCATCACCGCCCACTTCAATTCACGGGTGATCGAGATTCTGGAAGACCGTGTGATTGTGGAAAGTGAAGAGGGCACCTGGGAACTGGAAACCGACTTCACCTTTGCCCTCACCGGATACCGACCCAACATCGACCTGCTCAGGGAAGCAGGGGTGAGCCTCAATGAGGACCTGATGGCCGACCTCGATGAAAACTACGAGTCCAACGTGCCCGGCCTCTTTGTGTGCGGCAGCGCTGGATTCGGCATTCACACCAACAAGGTCTTCATCGAGAATGGGCGTTTTCATGCCGAAATTGCCATGCGCGAAGTGATCCGTCAGCTGCAGAGCGTGCCACAGTAACCCATCAGATGTTCAGAGCATCCCTGGATGTCCAGGGATGCTCTGATTTGAGCTCAGGTCAGGGCTTCTGCCTGCCGGGCTTCGGTCCTGAAATCTTCGGGAACCCGCAGAGCAGCAGCAATGGCATGGATCTCCTCACGGTCCCCATCCACTTCCCGGTAGGAGAGCATCCACTGGTCCTGCAAAACCAGATCCCGCACCGGCCAGATTTCTTTGATGGTGCCTGACTGCAGGGCATGGGTGCACAGAAACTCGGGAAGCACCGCCAGACCGTACCCCAGTTCCACACTGCGCAACACTGTTCTCAGGTCAGGGACGGTCAGGACAAACTGGCCCTCGAAGCGCGAACCGAAATGCTGCAGGAGCCTGCGGTGCATGGGGGCATCCATGCTGTAATTGACCCAGGGCTGCCCATTCAGCCAGGCTCCGAGTTCTTCCGGGGAGGTTTCAGGATCAGGATTCTCCCAGTGGGAGGGGCCCACCAGCAGAAAGCGCTTTTTGGACAGCACCTGAAAATGGGTGGATTTCTGGGTGGGTTTCACCGTGGTCAGGGCCACATCCAGGGTCCCCATCTCCAGCTGATTGAGCAGGTCGCGACCATAACCAAAACGCACCGTAAAATTCACCCCCAGACCCTGCAGGCGGTCCAGCACGTAAGCATGAAAGTATTCGGCAGGGGCCCCCAGTCGGATGGTTGGGAGGGTGGTGGTGGTGCGCCGGATGCCCCTTGAAATGCGTTCCAGTTTGTCGATGGCCTCAAAGACCTGGGCGTAGAGGGCCTCGCCTTTCTCGGTGGCAAGCATCCCCCTCGGGGTGCGCACGAAGAGGGGAACCCCTACAGCATCTTCCAGCAGGGCCAGTTGCTGGCTGACAGCAGGCTGGGTCAGGTTGCGCAGTTTTGCTGCACCAGACACCGAACCTGCGCGGTACACCGCAATGAAGTTCCTGTACCATTCCATCTGTGACATGCAGGCCTCCTGAAGGAAAGCTGGCCTCAAGGCAGGCCATTAGCAATGATTATACCCGGCATTCAAAAATGCTATTTGCCTTATGGGGCCTTTTTGGACAGAATGACTCCAGAACAACAGATTTCATCTGCGCATGCCGGAGAAAAACTTCTGCATGCTGGGAGGTATTGCATGAAAAACATTCTGATTTCTGCCCTGATGCTCCTTTCGGGTGCCTTTGCCCAGAGCACCTTCACCGTCACCAGCCCTTCCCTGACTGAAGGGGGCACCTTGCCTCTCGATCAGGTGTTCAACGATTGGGGTTGCCCCGGCAAGAACATTTCCCCCGAGCTGAGCTGGAGCGGTACACCAGAAGGCACAAAAAGTTTCGCTGTGACCGCCTATGACCCGGATGCCCCCACCGGAAGTGGCTGGTGGCACTGGCTGGTCTTCAACATCCCCGCAGAGACAAACACCCTGCCTGCAGGCGCGGGTGGGGCCCAGAAAGACCTCTTGCCCAAAGGTGCAGTGCAGAGCCTCACCGACTTTGGTCAACCCGGCTATGGTGGAGCCTGCCCTCCTGCAGGAGCCCCTCACCGCTACGTGTTCACGGTGTTTGCCCTGAAGACCAGCAACCTGGGCCTTGGTGAGAACACCATGCCTGCCACCGTGGGCTTCAATCTGAACAGCAATGCGCTGGCAAAAGCCTCCATCACCGTGACCTACGGCAGATGAAGGAAGGCCCCAGAGACCCTGGCGAGACCAGGGTCTTTTTGTTTTCAGAAACGTGTGAAATCAGCTCGTCCCCTCTGCAGCAACTTCTTACAGTGTTGAAAAGGAGTGTTTATGGTGCTGAGAGAAGGAATGCTGCTGTTTTACCAGGACCACCTGGTGGGCAAGATCGAGCAGATCGAAGATGGACTGGTCAAATTCCGCACGGAAGAACGGCTGGAAGAATACTGGATCGACCAGGACCTCATTGAAACCGTGGAGCAGGATGCCCACCTGAAGCTGAGCCTGGACGACCTGAACGGTCAGGGTCTCCTGAGGCCAGGACGCAGAAAAGGCACAGACACCACCCCCAATGACTGAAGGTGGTGTCTGTTTTGCAGACAAGATCAGCGTTTTTTCTTGCCCTCTGAACGCTTGAAGGTCACCGTTTCCAGAACAAAATCCACCCGCTCGGTTTCCCAGCCCTGTCGGGTCCAGCCCTGAATGTGCTGGTATTTGGGCATGGACCAGAAGGGACGCAACGTGCGGGCCGCAAAGGGCAATTTGAAGCCCAGCAACCTCTCGATCTGCTCAAAACTGAGCTTGCAGGTGGCTTCCTGCTGCTGGGAAAGAAATTGCCCGATGGGTGAATAATCTGCGGAGCTTTTGCTCATCGGGTGCGCATCTGAATCAGGGCCTTCAAAGACCGAGTTTCTGGTTCAAGAGGTCCCGCACGATTTCAGGTTTGGCCTTGCCGCCCATCTCTTTCATGATGGGACCGAAAAGGGCATTCACGGCCTTGGCGTTGCCTGCCTGCACTTTTGCGACCACATCCGGGTTGAGGTCCAGAATTTTCTGGATGGCGGCCTCAATGGCTGCGGTGTCCGTCACGACGGCCAGACCGCGTTCTTTGACCAGCACATCAGGGTCTGCTCCTTCCATCACCTCTGGCAGGAGTTCCTTGGCCATTTTTCCGCTGATGGTGCCTGCATCGATGAGTTTCACCAGTTTGACCAGCAGCTCAGGGGTGAGTTTCGATTCGCTGATGTCGATGATGCGGGCGGCCAGCCATCCAGCCACATCCGTCAGCAGCCAGTTGACCACCTTCTGGGCCTCACCTGTGTAGGTTTTGAGGGCCTCATCCAGGAAGCGGCTGAGGGTCACGCTTTCAGAGATCACCCGGGCATCGGCTTCTTTGACCGCGAGGGCCACATAGCGTTCAAACTTCTGCTGGGGCACCTCGGGCATTCTGGCCCGCACCTCATCGATCCATTCCTTTGTGATGTTCAGCGGGGGGAGGTCCGGCTCGGGGAAGTAACGGTAATCGGCTTCCCCTTCCTTGGTGCGCATCACGAAGGTTTTCTGACCCCCATCGTCCCAGCCCATGGTGTCCTGGGAGATCCTGCCCCCGTTGGCCAGAACGCGGGTCTGGCGCTCGATTTCGTACTCCAGGGCACGTTGCACGCTCTTGAAGGAGTTGAGGTTCTTGACCTCCACCTTGGTGCCCAGAGGCTCACCCGGGCGGCGCACCGACACGTTCACGTCGCAGCGCATCTTGCCTTCTTCAGGGTTGGCATCACTGACCCCCAGAGACTGGGCAATGGAACGGATCATGTTGAGGAAATCCCTGGCCTGCTCCGGACTCTTGATGTCGGGCTCGGTGACCATCTCGATCAGGGCCATGCCCGCCCGGTTCAGGTCCAGCAGACTGTAATTGGTGTACGCAGGGTGAATGAGTTTCCCGGCGTCGTCTTCCAGGTGGGCACGGGTGATCCCGATGCGCTCTCCGTTCACCTCCACCCAGCCATTCCGGGCGATGGGACGGTCATACTGGGAGATCTGGTAGTTTTTCGGGGCATCTGGATAGAAGTAATTCTTGCGGTGGAACTGGGTGAACCCCTCCACATCACAGTTGAGGGCCAGACCAAACATGATGGCTTTCTCGACCGCCTCCCGGTTGAGGGTGGGCAGCGTTCCCGGCAGACCAAGGGTGAGGGGGTCCGTGAAGGTGTTCGGCCCCTCCCCGAAATATTCTCCACTGCACGCACTGAAAATCTTGCTTCTGGTTTTCAGGTGCAGGTGCACTTCCAGACCAATCACCGCTTCATACATGACAGGCATTATAGCAAGGGTGTTTTCTGGCAAGGAGGGCTTTCCTAGAGGGCCTCTCAGGGACATTTGCAGCACGAAAAAAGCGCACAATGAAAGCACCCAAGGAGGCACGTATGACCCGCATCATGGTCCCCACGGATTTCTCTGCCAGTGCCCACAAGGCGCTCAAACTGGCCCGCGAGATGGTCCCGGACGCCCGCATCAAACTGGTGCACGTCTTTGATGCCAGTGCGGCGTTCTCCCCTTACGTTGATGCCCTCTCTCCGGCCTACATCCTGGAAGAAACCCAGGACCGCATCAAGGAAGCCGCGCTTGAAAACCTCAAAGGCATCCAGGCCGAAGGAGAAGACATCCTCTTCGTGATGGGCCGCCCTGCCGATGAGATCCTCAAAGCCGCAAAAGACTTCGCCGCCGATTACATCTTCATGGGCACCCACGGACGCAAAGGCCTCAGCCACTTCTTCTTTGGCAGTGTCGCCGAAGCCGTGGTCCGGGCATCCCCCATCCCCGTGATGATCGTGCGCGACCCCGAATAGCCTGCATCAGCATCACCCATCCCTTCTTGGAAGCGGGGAATTCGCCCCGCTTCCATTTTTTCTCTGTGGAATAAGAGCAGTTTTGACCTCGAAGAAAGAACGCGGTATAATTCTCACCCGAAAGCGCCCGTAGCTCAGACGGATAGAGCGAGGCACTCCTAAGGCTTAGGTCACAGGTTCGACTCCTGTCGGGCGCACCAGAACCCCCCCAGTGAAATGCTCGCTGGGGTTTTTTAATTTTGTCTGCTCAGGACGTGCCTGATTCACTCCTAAGGAATTGCTTTTTAGGGTCACAGGTTCGACTCCTGTCGGGTGCACCAGAACCCCCCCCAGTGAAATGCTCGCTGGGGGTTTTTAGATCCTTGCTCAGGACGTGCCTGATTCACTCCTAAGGAATTGCTTTTTGGGGTCACAGGTTCGACTCCTGTCGGGCGCACCAGAACCTCCCCAGTAAAATGTCGCTGGGGGTTTTTCCCCTGAAAATTTTTTCAGCTCCATGCGAAACAAATTGCGTCTTCCCTTTATGACCTTGAGCATTCCATAATGAAGTCAGCAGGTGGATTGTCCCTCTGTTGCCTTGCCCGATTGTCCCTGATGTCGGGTGAGGGGCATGGCCGTGCAGACACGTCACATATCGCGGGATGAATGCATGAACACCGAGACCTCTTCCTTTCAGGACCTTCAGGCGCTGGAGATGTTGCAGGCGGTGCCTCTGCCTGCCTGGATGCTTTCTGCGGACCGGAAGCACTGGGTGTGCAACGACCTGTGGCTGGAGGCTTTCCCCTCAGGGTGGGATGGCTGGCTGACGCTGCTTCCGTCTGCAGATCAGGCGAGGGTGCACAGGACGCTGGAAGCAGGTCTGGAGGGCACAGAGAAATTTTCCCTGCAGCGGTTGTTTTTTCCAGACAGCCCGGGTCGGGCATGGAAGGGTGTGTTCTCTCCGGTGCAGTCTGTGGGGCACCTGACAGGCTGGCTTGTGGTGTTCAGTGAGGACCAGCAGGAGGAATTGCAGACCCTGAGGGCTGTGGTGAACAGTGTGCCGCTGGGCATTTCTTTCACGGACCGGGATTTGCGGTTTCGAATGATCAATCCTCACATGGGACAGCACACCATCTACCCTGTGGATGCCTATCTGGGACGCACCTTCAGTGAAGTCTACCAGGGGCACTACCCTGAGGTGGAAGAGGAGTTCCGACAGGTTCTGCATGGTGGGAAGTCCCTGTTCAATGTTGAATACACTGCGACTGGAGCAGATGGTGTTTCCCGTGACCTGCAACGCAGCCATTTTGCGGTGCGAGATGATGCCGGAGAGATCCTCGGGGTGGGTTCTCTGCTGCAGGACATCACCGACAAGAAACGGGCAGAGCGGCAGGTGCAGGACAGCCAGCGGTTTGCGGAGCGGATCGCGGACACCACCCCCGCACTCATTGTGATCCGGGAAGTTGAGACGCTCCGACTGGTGTATGCCAATGCCGCCATGACCGAGATGCTGGGGTACAGCCTTCAGGAGACGGAGGACATGAACCGTGAGCAGCTCTTCAGTTCGCTCCACCCAGATGAACTTGAGGCAGCCCATGCCCATGCAGAGAACATTCGCAATCTCCCAGATGGACAGAGCCTGGAAAGGGAATACCGCGTCAGGCACAAAGATGGCTCGTGGCACTGGTTTTATGCCCGGACCACAGTCTTTGCCAGGGATGCAGCGGGTCAGGCCACCATGACCCTCAGCGTGAACCTCGACATCACCGAGCGCAAGAACATCGAGCAGCAGCTCAAGGAGAGCGAAAGGCGTTTTCAGCTGGTGGCAGATCAGGCCCCGGTGATGATCTTCATGGCGAGTCCAGACCAGAGCTGCACCTTCCTGAACAGAAGCTGGCTGGACTTCACTGGACGCACACCGGAACAGGATCTGGGATTTGGCTGGGTTCAGTCCATCCATCCGGATGACCTGGAGCACTGCCTGCAGGTGACCCGTGAAGCGCACGAGAAACGCATTCCCTTTGACCTGGAGATGCGGGTTCGCAGGTTTGACGGGGTGTGGCGCTGGGTGGTGAACCGGGGCATCCCCAGACTCACCCCGGAAGGTGAATTCAGGGGGTTCATCGGGGCGCTGATTGACATTGATGACCGCAAAAAGGCCGAATCCGCACTGGTTCAGAGCGAGATGCTCACCCGCCAGTTGATGGAAGCCCAGCAGCGTTTCCTGGCAGACGCCTCCCATGAACTGAGGACCCCTCTGTCCAGCATCCAGGGAAACAGCGAACTGCTGATGCGCTACACCCACCTGCCCGAAGATGAGAAGAAGGAAATCCTGACGGACATCTACCGGGAAACGGCACGCCTGGGCCGTCTGGTCAGTGACCTCCTGCAACTCGCCAGAGGGGACAGCGGTCTGGGCATCCGCGAAACCGAAGTTCCTCTGCACGAGGTGGTGCTGGACGTCTGGCGGGATCTGGAGCGCATGAAACCCGATCACCGGTTCGGGTTGCAGCAGGTGGATGAGATCACCCTGATGGGAGACCATGACCGCCTGAAACAACTGGCCCTGATTCTTCTTGAAAACGCTGCCAAATACACCCCGAAAGGGGGCACCATCCAGATGGCTCTGATGCGGGCAGGTGAAGAGGCAGAACTCTGTGTCTCAGACACCGGAGTGGGCATCAGCAAGGAAGACCTCCCCAGGGTCTTTGAGCGTTTCTTCCGGGCAGATGCTGCCCGTTCACTTGGGGAAGACCCGGGAGGAACAGGTCTGGGACTCTCCATCGCACGCTGGATCACCGAGCAGCACGAAGGCACGATCACCCTGGAAAGTGAGCTGGGTGTGGGCACCACTGCCCGGGTGAGGTTACCCATTCGTGCACTGGAAGCCTGAGTTTTATTTTTTGAATTGAATTTTGCCCTGAGGCCCCGTCACAGAGGCCTGGTTTCCCCGAACTCCAGTGGCCTGAATGGTGTAGGTGGTCTTGTTTTTGACAATCTGGCATTTTGCGACTTCCGGAGGCTGCTTCTGGTTGTTGGGGATGCGGTTGCAGGCCCCGAGGGCACCCTCGAGGGTTTTCCCGCTGGACAGCCAGAACTCCAGATTCAGCTGTGTCTGTCGCACATAGGCCTGCAGGTAGGTGTCCTGCAGGAACTGGTAGGTCATGCGAATCAGGCTCACATTCACCCCGGAGTTCTTCTGGCGGATGCCCTGACTGGTTGCGGTGTATTTCTGCCCAGTCTTGCTGACCCCGGTGACCCGGAAGCCCTTGCCAGAGGGGTCCAGACCCAGTTCACAGGTTTTCACACTGGCAGGAACGCGGCTGTTTCCTGGCAGGGCCTTGCAGGCCAGAGGGAAAGAGAGGCTTTTCCCTGCCGCTGCCTGGTCCTCAGCCATCACCAGGGAGGTCAGGGCGTACTGCTTCAGGTCAGTGTTGCCCTGTGCCCCTGCAGCCCCAGCCAGCAGCACCAGCAGGATCAGGGATGCAGTGCGTGCCATGCGTTCAGGATCTCCCGGATGCGTTCTTTTGACAGTCCCTCTTTGAAGGCCTCATCAGGCTGGGTTTTTGCCCAGGTCACCATGTCCTCCACCACTTCAGGCAGGGGAGAGGAGGGCATGCCGTTCAGTTTTGCCTTTCTGTCGCTCACGCTCAGCATCCCGATGAACTCAGGCTGCTCAGGGAGCCAGATGGGCAGGTCCATCCACGGGCGCACCCCCTGCTCCAGCAGGAAGTTGCCATCCACCCAGGTGAGGGGAGCATCCGTTCCCGCCTGTTGCACAATCTCGCGCAGCACCTCGCCCCACAGCTCAGGTTCACGGACGGTGTTGAAGGTGCCATAAATCTGGTTTTCTACAGTGTGCACCGCAAAATCTGCAATGTCTTTTACGAAGACAAACTGCACTGGACTGACGGGTTTGTTTGGAGCAATCATCTCATCTCCTTCCAGAGCACGCTTGACCCAGAACGGAAAACGGAAGGTCAGGTCCCGGCCCCCCACCACCAGACCCAGCCTCAGGATGGTGTGCTTCTCGCCCCACAGTTCTGCCAGGGTGCGTTCACACAGCACCTTCAGACCACCGTAAGTTTCTCCGGTGACCTCCTCGGTGTCTTTGTTTTCCAGTTCGATGACCGGGCTCTCCTCAGTGATCGGGACCTCTGCACTGTCGGAATACACCGAGATGGTGGACACCAGAACGTAATGCTCCACCCTTCCCTTCAAAACCTCGACAATCTGCCGGACCTGCCTGGGAACGTAGGCATTCACATCAATCACAGCGTCCCAGCTTCTGCCCTGCAATGCAGACAGATCGGTGTTGCGGTCTCCCACAAGCTGTTCCACTTCTGCAGGAAGGTCGGTGTTGCTGCGACCCCGGTTGAAAACACTGACCTGATGCCCTGCTTTCAGCAGGCTGTGCACGATGTACCAGCCAACAAAACGACTTCCTCCGAGGACCAGAACGTTCATGATGTCTCCTTTGTGGGTGCTGCCTTTGAATGCGGCTGTGAATCTGTTTGTGCACATCTTAACTGGCTTTGCTGAGAAACAGGGGAGGCAGAATTGCTTAGATGTAAGGTCGGCCTGCCCTCCCTGACACGCTAGGCTGATGGTACTCTCACTGTTCCGATTCAGGGACAACCATCGGGGCCACCTGTGGCTTTCAGCAAAGGAACACACATGTCCGGACTTCTTGAAAAATACCGCCAGTACTTGCCCGTCAATGAAAATACCCCCCTCCTGAGCCTGCACGAGGGCAACACCCCTCTGATTCACGCCACCCACCTCTCCAAGCGCCTCGGGGTCGAACTGTACCTGAAGTACGAAGGTCTGAACCCCACGGGCTCTTTCAAGGACCGTGGCATGGTGATGGCGGTGGCCAAGGCCCTGGAGGACGGTTCCAGAAGCATCATCTGTGCTTCCACCGGGAACACCTCTGCTGCTGCTGCTGCCTACGCCACCCGCAGTGGCCTGCGCTGCATTGTGCTGATTCCCAACGGGAACATTGCGCTTGGCAAACTGGCCCAGGCGATGGTGTACGGTGCAGAGATCATTGCCATTGAAGGCAACTTCGATGAGGCGCTCGATCTGGTGCGTGAAATCAGTGCGGTGGAGCCCATCACCCTGGTGAACTCGGTGAACCCTTTCCGTCTGGAAGGACAGAAGACCGCAGCTTTCGAAGTGGTGGATGTGCTGGGCGATGCTCCTGACGTGCTCGCCATTCCTGTGGGGAACGCAGGCAACATCTCTGCCTATTGGAAGGGTTTCAAGGAGTACAAAGAGGCCGGAAAGAACCAGAACCTGCCCCGCATGTTTGGTTTTCAGGCTGCAGGTGCGGCCCCTCTGGTGCTCGGCCACAAGGTGGACAACCCCGAAACCATTGCAACTGCCATTCGCATTGGCAACCCTGCATCTGCACACTTTGCAAGGGCTGCTGTGGAAGAGTCGGGCGGCCTCTTTGACAGTGTGACCGACGATGAAATCCTGGAAGCCTACCGCCAGATTGCCCTGGAAGGCGTGTTCTGTGAGCCTGCCAGTGCAGCCAGTGTCGCGGGCATCCTGAAACTCGAGAGCCAGGGCCGTCTGGAAGAGCTGAAAGGCAAACGCATCGTGTGCGTGCTGACCGGCAACGGTCTCAAAGACCCCAACACCGCCATCAAGGCCGTGAATGCCCAGCCTGTGGTGGTCAAGGCCGACCTCGAAAGCGTGATGAGGGTCATCAAGCAAAAGTAACCTACTTGATGACCAGCAATTCAGGGGCGGGCCATGGGCTCGCCCTCTGGTCCATCCAGACATCCACCTTGATGCAACCCTGAGGACATATCATGGAAAGCAATGTTTTGCCCAACCATTCCCCACAGAGGACGACCATGCCCCCCGTGATCATTGAAGTCAGAGCTCCTGCCAGCAGTGCGAACCTGGGACCTGGCTTTGACTGCGTGGGAATCAGTTTTGCCCTGTACACCACCGTGCGTGTGACCCCCCAGGATGTTCTGGAGATCGTGCCCATCGGCAAGGACCTTGAAGGCACCCCCACAGATGAGACCAACATCGTGTATCAGGCGATGCTGGCCCTCGCCCAGACGGCAGGCCTGACGTTGCCTCCGGTGCGTCTGGAAATTGAGAGTGGCATTCCCCTGGCAAGGGGCCTGGGAAGCAGTGCTGCTGCACTCGTTGCCGGAATGGTGGCCGCAAATGAACTGCTGGGTCGCCCCTTAGACACCCAGGGTCTGTTTGATCTGGCCAGCCGTCTGGAGGGCCACCCGGACAATGCAGGGGCTTCCCTGGTCGGAGGGGCCGTGGTGGCCACTTTCGATGGGCAGACGGCAAAATACCTGCGTTTTCAACTCCCCTCCAGCCTGAGGGCACTTCTGGTGGTGCCGCAATATGCTCTGGAAACCTCGAAAGCCAGGGGGGTCCTGCCAGACTCGTACTCACGCAGTGACATGGTGTTCCAGCTGTCCCACGCTGCCCTGCTTGCCGCCGGACTGGCAAGTGGCAACCTGACGGTCTTCAAAGAGGCCATGCGCGACAGGCTGCACCAGCCTTACCGTGCTGCTCTGGTTCCAGGCCTGCTGGAACTGCTGGAAGGGGCTCCAGAACATGGTGCCCTGGGTGCTGCCCTGAGTGGCGCAGGCCCCAGCGTGCTGTGCTTCTACGAGGAAAACACCGATCTCTCTGGTCTGAAAGCCTTCCTGACAGGCGTGCTGGAGCAACATGGCATTGCTGCCCTGCTGGAAGAACTTCCGCTCGACAACGCAGGGGTCCAGATCGAAACCCGCTGAAAGCCTTTTGAGAAAAATGCATATGAAGGGCAGAGGATGGATGTTCTCTGCCCTTCTTGCTTGAGGTTGTGCCTGGAGCATCCATGAACTGCTGATGGCTGACTGCTTTCCAGGGAACCTTCACACAGGGTTTTCTGCACTACACAAACGCATTTATTCCGCTATACTGATACGCGTATGCGTCAAATCGTTGTTGGCACACGCGGCAGCGCACTCGCACTCGCACAGACGCGCCAGATCGTCGCCCGCCTCAAAGAAGAATGGCCCGAGATTGAATTCCGGATTCAGACCATCACCACCCGGGGTGATCGGGAACAGGGCGCACTCAAAGGCGACAAGGGATTCTTCACCAAGGAGATTGAAGAAGCCCTGCTGGCAAATCGCATCGACATTGCCGTGCACAGCCTGAAAGACCTTCCCACCGAAAATCCAGAAGGCCTGGAAATCGCAAGCATCCCCCGCCGGGTGGATGCCCGTGATGCCCTGGTGGGACGTCCTGGCATGAAATCCCTCAAAGACCTCCCTCAGGGTGCGATTGTCGGCACCAGCAGCACCCGCCGCAAGGCCCTGCTGAAAGCCTACCGCCCTGATCTTGAAATCCGTGACCTGCGTGGCAACGTGGACACCCGTCTGGCCGCCCTGGGCCGGGGTGAGTACGACGCCATCGTGCTTGCTTCTGCTGGCCTGATCCGCATGGATCTCAGAAACCGCATTGATGAGTTCCTCGATGTTGCCATCATGCTGCCTGCTCCTGGTCAGGGTGCACTGGCCCTGCAGACCCGGGCAGACGATGACCTCGTCATCGAAACCGCCTACTCGATCAACGATGCAGACACCGATGACCGCATCACCGCAGAACGTGCCTTCCTGCATGCCATTGGCATGGGATGCATGGCTCCGGTGGGTGCCCTCGCCACCATCGAAAAAGGCATCCTGAAACTGGAAGGGGCCATTGCCGCTCCAGATGGCAGCACCGTGATTCGCGCCTCCATCGATGGGGACCCTGAAGAATGCGAAGCCCTCGGGGAAGAACTCGCAGAAGGCATGATGCAGCAGGGTGCAAAGGACCTGGTCAAGTAAAGCCTTGCCTCAAGCCAGAACACCTCCTGAATCAGGAGGTGTTTTTGTTTTCATGTTCGCAAAAATGTGAATTTGCGTGCTCTGGACGCTTTCTGTCACTTCTGGAGTTGGTACGGGTCTTCTGTCTGTGGCCCTCCCGGGGGGGTATGTTAAGATCGTTGAGGTTCAGCCCTGATAGACAGATGTGCTTCAGGGTTCGGTTGGCACGTTAAAATCTTGCTTTAGGAGGCAACAATGCTCGTTACTGGTTCTGAAATTCTGGTTCCCGCCCGTGAAGGCAAGTACGGTGTGGGTGCGTTCAACACCAACGACCTGGAAATCACCCAGGCCATCATTCACACTGCCGAAAGACTGCGCAGCCCGGTGATTGTGCAGATCTCTGAAGGTGCCCTCAAATACGGCGGCAAGGACCTCGTCAATGTGGTGATCGACCTCGCCACCCGCGCCACCGTGCCCGTGGCACTGCACCTTGACCACGGCTCCAGCTACGAAAGCGCCCTCAAGGCCATCAGCCTGGGCTTCACCAGTGTGATGATCGACGCCAGTCACCACGGCTTCGAAGAGAACGCCCACGAAACCCGTCGTGTGGTGGAAGCGGCCCACGCCATGGGTGTGACCGTGGAGGCCGAAATTGGCCGCCTCGGGGGCATCGAGGAGCACATCGTGGTGAGCGAGGAAGACGCTTTCCTCACCAACCCCGAAGAAGCCCAGAAGTTCGTGGAAGCCACTGGCGTGGACTACCTCGCCATTGCCATCGGCACCTCCCACGGCGCTTACAAAGGCAAAGGCCGTCCTTTCATTGACCATGCCCGCATTGAGAAGTGCGCCCAATTGCTCAGCATTCCTCTGGTGGCCCACGGCTCCAGCGGCGTTCCTGCCTACATCGTTGAGCGTCTGCGTGCTGCAGGCGGCGTGATCGGTGACGCTTTCGGCATCGCTGACGAAGACCTCCAGCAGGCCACCCAGCACGGCATCGCCAAGGTCAACGTGGACACCGACCTGCGTCTGGCCTTCACCGTGGGTGTGCGCGAAGCCCTCGCCAAGAACCCCAAAGAGTTCGACCCCCGCAAGATCCTCGGCCCAGCCCGTGATCTGATGGGTGAACTCGTGGAGCACAAGATGCGCGTGCTCGGGTCTGTTGGCAAAGCCTGATTTTGCTCAGGAATGGAAGACCCCGCAAAAGCGGGGTTTTTTCATCAAAAGTCCACTCTGGGTTCTGGACGCCAAAAAGATCCTGTCCTTTTTGAGACCAGCAGAGATGGGATGACGGGCATTCTGCTTTTCCGTACACTGTGGTCATGCAATCATGGAAAGTGCCAGAATCCCTTGATTCTCCTGGTGGTGGGTGAATTGCACTGAAAACTTTGTATGGGTGGTTCTGACATCCCTGGGTAGATTCACCAAAAAGAACCTCAGGGCAAAACCCTGGGTTCTTTCAGTAGGTTTTTACATGCTGACGCTGCGGTCCTTGGAACAGTTCATGAGGCCCCCCCAGCCATTTTGCTGCCATCGGTTTCAGGACAATTTCTTTTGGGACAGGCACAGTGGTTGAAGGCGGGTTTGAAGACGGAGGATAAGGGCTGAAAAGGATGGAACACTGCATACGATAAGACTTGCCAGAACCCAGTACTGTTTTTGTGAAGCGTTTCATATTTTCCTTCGGACATCATCGTGATAGTGGGAGTCTACCATGAATTTAGGGCAGCAAGTAAATCTACTTAGACAACGTCTTGAAGAGATGTTGCCCGGTTACACAATCGAAAGTGATATCCAGTTGTGTGAGTTTTTTACTGAGTATCAGCTTGGTGTGGATGTATATATGGAACTTCCTGCACCCAGTGGTGTGGATGAGAGATGGGTGGCACTCTGTTTCATGGCCTGTGGACAAAGAGAGCGTGCGTTGGAACATTTCCTAAAATCGATCGCTTCTGGTCATGAGATGGCGCGGATTGATCTGGTGCGGCTATTTGGAATTCTGGGCAGATATGATGAAGCAGTGGAAGAATTAAGGATCTTATCACCTGAAGATTTGCAGGGTTACAATCAGGCCTTTTGGTACAGAAATCGATCCTTTATTCATTCCCTCCGGGGAGATAATACGAGTGCTCTTGCCGATATGAATACTGCCTGGAAAATTATTCAAGGAGTGCCAGAATTTAGATTTGTGGCCCCAAAAATTCTGGTTGGACTTACTGAGGCGTATAATTATGAAGGAAATAAAGAAAAAGCACTATATTATATTGGACGTGCTGAAGAAATGGCGCTCGGTAATATAAAATGGTCTGTTTTGATGACAAAGGCGCAACTGCTTTTTGCGGTAGGAAAATGGGATGCTGTTCATGAGGTGTGTGTATATATTAAATCTAAGAGTGGAATACTGCAACATGAAATCTTTTCATGTTTTATGCTGGGACAGGTAGCCCTGGTAAAAAATAACCTTACTATGGCTGAGGATTGGTTTCTGGAGGCTTTAGATATTTCCAAAAAACATTTATTTGAAGGGTTTGAGTTTATCTTGCATGGATACTTAAGCTCGATTTATAAACTTCAAAAGCAAAATTTGAAAGCCAAAAAAGCGATAAATCGCATGCAAAAAATGGTATCTACTCCACTGAGTGAAAACATATATAAAATGAGAAAAACTTATATTGATCTGGATGAGTTAAATGCTGCAAATGGATTAGATATTTTATTACAAATTCTAGAATTCAGAAAAAACGAGAAAGATCTAGATGAGACTGTTCGTATTTATATTCATTTGTGTAATTTTTGCTTAAGACACAATTTGAATCTACTCGATGAATATATTAAAATAATGCTGGAAATGATGATAAAAGATGATTCTCTTTATGTAGCTTTTGATGAATGGATATTTTTCCCAGAGTTATATGAGTATGTGCAAAGGAAATATGATAAAATCCTTCCAGAATATAATAGTATTATTTATATTTATAGTATAGATAGAGAAGATATTGTCCTTCGTGAGCAGATTATGAAAATTCCTCTATCGAAAACTTTTGAATTGATTGTTTATCTTTTGTGTCATGGAGAATCCAGTCTTGCATCTATACTAACTGACGTTTTTGTGGACATGGATACGCAGAAAGCAAAAAACTATTTTCATCAAATACGGCATATTTTGGCATCAAAGAATCATGTTATTCAGATTGTTTTTGATAAAACCTCAAAACGATATAGGATTAAATCGGCTCATCCTATCGTATGGGATTTACAGGATTATTTGCAAGGCAAACATAAAATGAGTGGCATCTTCCTCCCTTCCAGTGGCAGCGACTGGGTGATTGAACTCAACCAGCGGCTCAGCGAATAAAAGTCTGGTGTGCTGTGTCTGTGACGGG